>CAYNNB010000017.1:0-36591 GCA_964398425.1 uncultured Flavobacterium sp. | reverse complement strand
TTGACATTATTAAAGAAGAAGCCGATAAAGATTACCAGTTAGCAGCCGGTATCTCGCAAGACGTAGAAGCGGATGATAGTATTCTTGAATTAACCAAAGCGCGCTTGCCTTGGTTGGTTTTGGCATTATTTGGTGGTTTTATTTCAGTTCGCGTTTTGGGTATATTTGAACCTGCCATGGAAAATCATCCAACCTTGTTTTTATTTACGCCTCTTATTGCTGCTATGGGTGGTAATGTAGGGGTGCAATCCAGCGCCATCATCGTTCAAGGTTTAGCCAATAATACCATTACAGGCAGTATAATTAATCGATTAATCAAAGAATTTAGTTTAAGTTTAATGAACGGTGCTTTCTTATCGGGTATCTTAATCTTGGTTTGTCATTTTGTTTTTGGTTTCGACTATTCCATAGGGATTACGGTTTCTATTGCGCTATTAAGTGTTATTATATTTGCCTCGCTTATCGGTACATTTATTCCAATTATCTTAGATAAATACGGCGTAGATCCAGCTTTAGCAACTGGGCCATTTATCACCACGAGCAACGACATTATGGGAATTTTAATCTATTTCACCATCGCTAAAGCAATTCTTGGTTTTTAATTCGAAGCAGCTATTTATTGCTTAACACAAAAGCAGTCCCGTTTTCCGTTTTATTTTTTTAAAGTAAAAATAAAAAAGATGTCACTTCAACCGGGGCTATTCATCACGACCTTTTTTTAATTCATATATTTATTAGCAACTAAAAAACTTCAAACTTTAGTTATCTTTGTCTTATGAACGAAAATCTAAATCCAAATAAAGATAAATTCACGCCGCAAGATATGGATATCGAGCGCGCTCTTCGTCCACTTAGTTTTGATGACTTTGCAGGTCAAGATCATGTATTGGAGAATTTAAAAATATTTGTTGCTGCAGCCAATCAAAGGGGCGAAGCGTTGGATCATGCTTTGTTTCACGGACCACCTGGTTTAGGAAAAACAACTTTAGCGAATATATTAGCAAATGAATTAGGTGTGGGTATTAAAATTACATCTGGACCCGTATTGGATAAACCTGGCGATTTAGCTGGTTTGTTAACGAATCTAGAGGAACGTGATGTGTTGTTCATTGATGAAATCCATCGGTTGTCTCCCGTTGTAGAAGAATATTTGTATTCTGCTATGGAAGATTATAAAATCGATATCATGATAGAAAGTGGACCCAATGCGCGTACGGTTCAAATTAATTTAAATCCGTTTACATTAGTTGGTGCTACCACGCGTTCCGGATTACTAACTGCACCAATGCGTGCCCGTTTCGGAATTCAAAGCCGATTACAATATTATAATACCGAATTATTAGCAACGATTATCGAACGAAGTGCATCGATATTAAATGTGCCGATCGATTTAGAAGCGGCTATCGAAATTGCCGGTAGAAGTCGAGGAACACCGCGTATTGCTAATGCCTTGTTACGTAGGGTGCGCGATTTTGCGCAAATCAAAGGTAATGGGCGCATCGATACTGAGATTGCCCAATTTGCCCTGAAAGCACTAAATGTAGATGCGCATGGATTAGACGAAATGGATAACAAAATTTTGTCTACAATCATTGATAAATTCAAAGGCGGACCAGTCGGAATTACAACTTTAGCAACCGCTGTTGCTGAAAATGCTGAAACCTTAGAAGAAGTTTACGAACCTTTTTTAATTCAAGAAGGCTTTTTAATGCGCACTCCTCGCGGAAGAGAAGCAACGGATAAAGCCTACAAACATTTAGGTCGATTGAGATTAGGAAACCAAGGAGAGCTTTTTTAATTTAGAATTCAGAATTTAGAAAAAAAATGAATTATAAAGATAATGACTTAAAAGATCGAACTAAAAATTTCACATTGCGTGTTTTAAATTTTGTTGAGACTATTGAATATTCTATTGTAAAAAAAATAATTGTAAATCAATTAGCAAAATCATGTTCTTCAGTAGGTGCAAACTACAGATCGGCTTGTAGAGGGAGGAGTGATGCAGAGTTTGTTTCCAAACTTAATATTGTTTTAGAAGAAGCAGATGAAACTTTATTTTGGTTAGAAATAATAAAAGAAATGAAATGGAAAGATACTTCTGAACTAAATTTTTTAATCAACGAAGCAAACCAATTAACCTCAATATTTGTTACTATATTAAAAAATACCAAAAGTAGAATGAATTTAAAATCTAATTAGTTGTCATTCTTCTAAATTCTAAATTCTGATTTCTAAATTCTAAATTCTGATTTCTAAATCCACATATACCAATTCAATAAAAGAAAAAGCTTTGTCACTGGGCTTTCTTTCTTGTGGAATTTCTCGTGCCGAATTCCTAGAGCAAGAAGCACCGCGATTAGAAAATTGGCTGAATAAAAATTATCATGGCCATATGGCCTACATGGAAAATCATTTTGATAAACGTTTAGATCCGCGTTTGTTGGTTGACGGTGCCAAAAGTGTTATTTCCTTATTGTTGAATTACTACCCATCCGAACAACAAAATCCAGAGAGTTATAAGATTTCAAAATATGCTTATGGCGAAGATTACCACTTTGTTATCAAAGATAAATTAAAATCCTTACTTCAGTTTATTCAAGAAGAAATTGGTGAAGTAAACGGACGTGTTTTTGTAGATTCTGCTCCTGTTTTAGATAAAGCTTGGGCAGCCAAAAGCGGCTTAGGTTGGATAGGGAAAAATGCTAATTTAATTACACAAAAAGTTGGTTCATTTTATTTTATTGCCGAATTAATTATAGATCTCGAATTAGAATATGATACACCTACTACAGATCATTGCGGTACCTGCACAGCCTGTATTGATGCTTGTCCTACACAAGCCATAATTCAACCTTATGTAGTGGACGGGAGTAAATGTATTTCTTATTTTACCATTGAACTTAAAGATAATTTGCCTCAGGAAATGAAAGGGCACTTTGAGGATTGGGTTTTTGGATGCGACGTGTGTCAAGACGTATGTCCATGGAACCGATTTGCAAAACCTCACCACGAACCGCTTTTTCAACCAAAGCCCGAGTTGTTACATTTTTCAAAGCGCGATTGGCAAGAACTCACCCAAGAAACTTTCAATAAAGTGTTTAAAAATTCAGCTGTGAAACGAACCAAGTTTGAAGGATTGCTTCGTAATATTGAGTTTGTAAAGTGATCAAATTGTATTTGTTTTATTACTTTTGTAAAACAAATCGTAATTTGATGTGAAAATTAAAATTCATCTTAATGTTTTTAGTTCGTCTACTAATAAAAGGGTGAATTATTTTAATCTTTCATTAAAATGAATAATAACTGTAAAATTTAAATTGTGAAATATTTATAATCATTTGCCAGTAATGTATTGTAAAAAAAAGTAGCTCAGAACACTAAGAGTTAGTGTGTTGTATTGACTACCAATAAAATACAATTATGATCAACCTTGGAGCAAATTACAAATTAATTTTCAAAGAATTAAGTAAAAATTTCAGACGAATAAAACTTTTATTTTAAACCTGTTAAGTTAAAATCATCTGATTTAGAGGTGGTTAGTTTAATTGTTTTGGCTGAATTTAAATCTATAGATTCTAGATATCAACTTTTTATAGAAATCAAAGGTTGGGAAATTGAGACTAAAATCGAACGTAGTTTTTACAATAGAAGGAAACGACATTTGTTACCATTCTTTGAAGCGATCAGAATGAAAATAGTTGAAAAATTTAATGAGTTTGAAAATTATTTTGTGGTAGAGAGCATGCTTTTAGAAGCTTGTTAATAGATCTTTCTACTAGGAGTAATATATAAAAGAGGGTGATTATGCAAGACGAGATAAAGGGTTTTGAGCTTCTCAAAATTTACATTATTATGGAAACAAATTATATTCAGTTTGTTCAATTGAGTGTGTTTTTCAAAGTTTTGATTTAACAACTGCTTCAGTTCACGACATTTATTATCTAAAAGACATAAAAGTACAAATATCAGATTGTCTGCTACTAGGAGACAGAGGTTATCTTTCTCAAAGCATTAACTTGATTTGTTAAACCATGTAAATATTCAATTAGAAACTCCTAAAAGAATAAATCAAAAGGACTATAAAACGCAATTTTATCAGTTTAAAAAAATCAGAAAAAGAATAGAGACTATATTTTCTCAATTATGTGACCAATTTATGATTAGACGAAATAACGCTAAGTTTTCCATGGATTTAAAAACCATGTAATTATATTTTGCTAAAAAAAGTAACTTCATCTGTTTTTTAGTAAGAATATTTGTTTAATTTTGTGAAAAAAACTAAAGAATTAATTAACTTTATTGTAAATAAAATTTACTTATGAAAAAAAATTCATTATTATTTCTTTTCCTTTTATATTTTAGTCTTGATAGCATGGCGCAAACTGTAGCTTTCGAATACGACTCCATGGGAAGTCAACTAATGCTACTGGTGCTTTGGTTGAAAAACGACAGTTTGATCCGTGGGGTGCTATTGTAAAAGTACAAAATGGTGCAGGTACTAATTTAACGAAATTAACGTTCTTTGATAGAGGTTATACAGGCCACGAACATTTAGAAAGTGTAGGATTAATAAACATGAATGGTCGTGTGTATGATCCTGTGTTACATCGCTTTTTACAAGCCGATAGTATGGTGCAAGAGCCATACAATACACAAAATTATAATCGTTATGGTTATTGCTTAAATAATCCACTAAAATATACAGATGTTAGTGGTGAAGATTTTGGACTAACTTTTGCAATTTCAATGGGTGTAGCCTTAGCTGTATATTTTGGAGATACCATTATTAATGACAAACCAGTAACTTTCAGAGGTATAGCTTCCACAGTAGTAGTAACAGCTGTAAGTGCAGGTTTTTCATATGGTATTGGTACAGCTGCTACACATATAAATAATTTCTTTGTTCGTGCTTCTGCTCAAGCTTTAGCACATGGCATAACACAAGGTGGTATGACTGCTTTACAAGGAGGTAAGTTTTGGAGTGGTTTTGCTGCAGGTGCAGTGAGTAGTATTATGAGTAGTGTATGGCAAGGTGGCCAAAGTGAATGGCAAAACCCATTTACAGGAGAAAAACATACTTATACTGCATTTAAAGGATTAGGAAATGGTTTTACAAATAAAACAGTAGGCACTATGTTTTTTGGTACTATTAGTGGTGCAGCAGCAGCAGCAGTTAGTGGTGGTAATTTTTGGCAAGGTGCAGTTAGTGGGTTGATTGTTAGTGGGCTTAATCACGTAGCGCATAGTATGATGTGGGAAGACCCAATAAAACAGCCTTGGGATACTAATGGGGACGGTAAACTTCAAAAAAGTGAAGCTGATAATTGGTGGTTAAATGGTAAAGGAAAACCTATCACCGTAGATAATAGATTAATTGATTGGTCTGGTTTAGATGTGGATAAAATCGATGCTTTGAAAGTCGGTTCTTCATTTTCGATTGAAACTCACGAGGCATTTATGGATTTAGAATATGAAACTGCAGCAACATATGGAGGAACATCATTTATAAAAACTGGTCAATTTATAATAGAAGTGCAAGATCAGAAATACCATTACGATTATAGACCTAATAATAGTCCTAAAAATATCATAAGAAATATAATGACACGAATAGGAAAACCTGTAGGACAAATGCCAGGCACAGGAGCTTTATATACTGGACAGGATTATAAGATACATTATGCAAACAGAAGTATAAGTGTTTTCGATCTTCGTTAAATTTAAAATAAAATGAAAAACATTATAAAAAATATTTTCTTTGGAATGGTAATAATTTGTTTTACTAGTTGTAAAGACGAAACAGATTTAGGGAATAATTTTTATTATTTACCTGATTATGAGTCTGTAGATGTTGGTTATCCATTTGGGTCAATTATTTATAAGTCAAAAGAAAAATATGTCTTTGAGAAAATATTTGTTTCCGCAGATGTAATAAATGTTAATAAAAATGATGATTATATAATTGTAAAACAAATTCCAAATAAAAAAATATTACTTCAGAATATTAAAGATGATTTAAATCTGTGGAGTAATTACTATCTTGAAATAAAAAGAGATAGTTTAATTGATTTAAATTATCAAAAAACATCTATCTATAATATTCATAAATTAGTTACAAATAAGGGTGCAGAGGCAATTACTGATAGTATTTTTAATAACGAACCATTTTATAAAAAAATGTTTGTGAATAAATATAACTATTACATAATAGAAAAATCAAATGATTTTGTTTTCGGTCCATTAACCTTAAAAGAGTTTGACGCATTAAAAAAAGAGAAGAAAATAGATTTAGATTTTGAAAATTAAATGCAAAACCCGATAGCGCAGAATTGCATTCCGTGCCCACTAAGTAAAAAACATAAAATATAACAACCATGAAAAAACTAATTTTATCAGTAGCATTTTTAGCTACAATGACTTTGTGTCAAGCGCAAGAAAATGAACAACCAACCAACCAAGTGTCTTTTGGTGTAAAAGGAGGTGTCAATATTTCTACTGCAGTTTTTGATGATAGTGTTCAAGATATTGTGCCTAGTGTATCTAGTGTAGTAGGGGGGAATGTAGGGGTGTTTACTAATATTCCTCTAGGTAAAAAGTTTGCTTTTCAGCCAGAGGTTTTATTTTCCATGCAAGGATTTAACTATGTGTATGATGATGTATATACAAAATCAGATGTTGAAACTAAATTAAATTATATATCTATTCCTTTAAATACTCAATTTTATATAATTGATAAACTATATATTGAAGCAGGTTCGCAATTTGATCTTTTAATAGGAGCAAAAGGAAGTTATACATCTACCGTTAAATTTACTAATGAAGTAAAAACAGTAACTGATAGAGATTTAAAAGATAATTATAAGGCATTAGTATTTGGTGTAAATTTTGGAGCGGGTTATAAAATTAATAATAACATTTCCGCTAATGTTAGATATTGCTTAGGACTTTCTCCTGCAAATCAAGGAAATACGATTTCTTCAAAAAATAGAGTTTTACAAATTGGTGTAGGATATAGTTTTTAATTAAAATACATATTACTTGTGAAAAAATTTTCACTATTTAATTTATTAATACTATTTAATTTATTGGCTTTTCCTCAAGGAGAAGCCAAAATTTGGTATTTTGGGGAAAACGCGGGCTTAGATTTTAATAGTGGAACTCCTGTTGCTTTAACTAATGGGCAAATTAATACCATTGAAGGATGTGCTGTACTTTCTAATAATTTAGGTCAATTATTATTTTATACTGATGGTATAACTATTTACAATAAAAATCATGTGGTTATGCAAAATGGAGCTGGTTTAATGGGGCATCCATCTAGTACGCATTCTGCAACTATAGTTCAAAAACCAGGTAATCCTAATTTATTTTATGTCTTTACATTAGATGCTTATGGTCATGTTAATGGATTTAGATATTCAGTAATTGATTTAACTTTAGATGGAGGTTTAGGTGGTGTAACATCAGAAAAAAACATACCTATTTATGGACCTTCAAATGAAAAAATATCAGTAGTTAAACATGCTAATAATGTTGACTTTTGGATTGTGACTATGGGTTATCCAGGAAATACATTTTATGCCCATTTGTTAACAAGTTCTGGTATATCAAGTTCACCAGTACTTTCTAATGCTGGTTTTTTTGTTCCTAATAATGATGAAAATAATGTTATTGGACAAATGAAAATTTCTCCACTAGGGAATAAAATATCTGTTGTTCATGCTGAATTAAAACAAGTAGAACTTTTTGATTTTAATAATAGTAATGGTATAGTTTCAAATCCAATACTCTTGCATTCAAGTAATAATCCCAGTGCAACTCAAATAGTTTACGGTACAGAATTTTCACCAAACGGAGAGGTTTTATATGTGACTAAAATATTTGAAGATAAAATTTTCCAATATGATTTAACATCTTCAAATATACCTGCTTCTAAGATTGATATTCAATATTCACAAAATTATAATTTCCCTAGTAGTTTACAATTAGGTCCAGATGGTAAAATATATATAGCCCAACAATCACAATATTTTTTATCTGTCATTGCAAATCCAAATAATTTAGGAGTAGCATGTAATTTACAAGAAAATACTATTTCTTTAAATGGTAAAAGATCCAATTCTGGATTACCTACATTCTCACAATCTTTCTTTTATACGCCACTAATTAATACAACCTCAACTTGTGTAGGTCAAGCATCAAACTTTTCTTTTTCAACCAACCAAACCATTTTAAGTGCAACGTGGAATTTTGGTGATGGAAACACCTCAAATGCAATTAGTCCAACTTATACATATGCCAATCCTGGTACCTATAATGTTAGTGTAACTATAACCACACCTCAAGGAACAGGTTCTAATACAAGAAGTATAACCATCTACCCTCGCCCTACATTAATACAAAATACAGTTACCCTGAAACAATGCGACGATAATAACGATGGATATAGTGCTTTTAATTTAACTCAAGCTAACAATTTACTGGTATCAAACACAAACAACTTAACTATTACCTATCACGAAACCTTTAATGAAGCTGATAATGGATCAAATGTTATCATAAATACAACGGCATATACTAATCAAGTTGTGAGTAATGACGTGGTGTATGTTCGAATTGAAAACGAGCACGGTTGTCATCGTGTAGCCCAACTCAATTTAAATGTTTCAACGACCAATATTCCGTCTAGTTTTCAAAAAACATTTACAGTTTGTGATGATACAGTTTCAGGTACTGCCACAGATGGTATAGCTACGTTTAATTTCAGTTCTGTTACTTCAGATATTCAAGCTTTATATCCTGTTGGGCAAGCGTTAACAATTGCCTATTATAAAAACTTAGCAGACGCTTTAGCAGAACAAAATCCAATTACTAATACATCTACTTATACTAATATTGGTTATCCAAATACACAAAATATTTACGTACGTGTGGACAGCCAAGTCAATAATGAATGTTTAGGTTTGGGTCACCACATTACCTTAAATGTAGAACGTATTCCATTTGTAAATGATTTAACCATTAGACATTGCGATGATAATCAAGATGGAATGTATGCTTTTGATACTTCAACTGTTGAACAACAATTAATAAATGGATTAACAGGGGTACAGGTAACCTATACAACAACTTCAGGAAGTATATTACCAAGCCCTTTGCCTAATCCATTTAATACTACCACTCAAGACATTATTGCAACAGTAACCAATTCAACATCAACTGCTTGTAATGATACTGCAATAATTCATTTTATTGTAGATGATTTACCTGAAGTATTTCCCATTGCATCTAATCTTACTACAGTTTGTGATGATGAAGCAAGTCCTATGGCACAAGACGGTATGTTTGCATTTAATACCACTGCATTTCAATCGACTCTTTTAGGGGGTCAAACAGGAATGACGGTTAATTATTATGCAGCTAATGGAACCGCTTTGCCAAGCCCATTGCCAAATCCGTTTACAACTTCTACACAGAATGTAACGGTTGAAATTGTAAATCCAACTAACACACAGTGTAAAGCAACTTATACTATACCATTCATAATAAAACCACTTCCACTAATTGAATTAGCAGGTAGTGAATTGGTTTGTAGTAATGGTCTGTTATTTACAAAAATAATTAATGCTGGTGTCTCAGATGTTGCCCAAATTTCTAACTACACTTATCAGTGGT
This sequence comes from uncultured Flavobacterium sp., assembly GCA_964398425.1. Taxonomy (GTDB): domain Bacteria; phylum Bacteroidota; class Bacteroidia; order Flavobacteriales; family Flavobacteriaceae; genus Flavobacterium. Next base: position 26,916 of record CAYNNB010000017.1, on the reverse strand, counting down.
ATTTAAATGGATTGATTATTCCTTCAGCAACACAGTACGATTTAACAGTTAATACAGAAGGTTTATATACTTGTGAAGTTGCTCACCCTAACAGTTGTAGTAGAACAAGAACAATAACTGTTACAGCCTCTAACAGTGCAACCATTGAACAAATAAATATTAACGATTTATCTGATAATAATTCCATAGTAGTTTATGTGTCAGGTTCTGGAGATTATGAATACAGTTTAGATGGCATCAATTATCAAACCAGTAATACATTCAATAATCTAAATCCAGGTGTTTACAATGTTTATATTAATGATGTGAATGGCTGTGGTGAAATCTATAAAGAAGTAAGCCTTTTAGGTATTCCAAATTATTTTACACCCAATGGAGACGGATTTAACGATACTTGGAATATTAAAGGAATAACAGAATACTACAATTCAAAATCAATAATTTACATTTTTGACCGTTACGGAAAACTAATTAAACAGTTGTCACCTCATAGTAATGGATGGGATGGAACTTTCAATGGTAGCACACTTCCATCTGATGATTATTGGTACAATATTAAATTAGAAGACGGTCGTATATTGAAGGGACATTTTACTTTAAAAAGATAGTATTCTATAAATTTGTACTTGTTTGTAAATAATCCCTAATTTCTCTTTTCAACTTTTCTCTCAAACTTTATGGTTATTTCATTGCAACTTTTATCTTTGTAAGTTGATAGAAATGGAATTTTATGCAAAAGAATAATAAAAGAAGAGAAGCATTATTGTATCACGCAAAACCTACACCTGGTAAAATTCAGGTGGTGCCTACAAAAAAATATGCTACACAACGTGATTTGTCATTGGCTTACTCACCCGGAGTTGCAGAGCCTTGTTTGGAAATCGCAAAAGATGTAAACAATGTTTATAAATATACAGCTAAAGGAAATTTAGTAGCAGTTATTTCTAATGGAACTGCTGTTTTAGGATTAGGAGATATTGGTCCAGAGGCTTCTAAACCTGTGATGGAAGGAAAAGGACTTTTGTTTAAAATATTCTCTGATATTGATGTTTTCGATATCGAAGTAGATACTAAAGATGTAGATGCTTTTATTGAAACCGTTAAGAATATAGCCCCTACTTTTGGAGGTATCAACTTAGAAGATATCAAAGCACCAGAATCTTTTGAAATTGAAAGACGTTTAGTTGAAGAGCTGGACATTCCCATAATGCATGACGACCAGCACGGAACGGCGATTATTTCATCGGCAGCCTTATTAAATGCATTGGAATTAGCAGGTAAGGAAATCAGCCAAGTAAAAGTGGTGGTTTCAGGAGCAGGTTCTGCTGCATTGGCTTGTGCCAATTTATACGTTGCATTAGGCGTGAAACCTGAACATGTATTTATGTTTGATGTAAATGGGTTGCTTACAGAATGTAGAGATGATTTGTCTGATTTGCAAAAAAAATACGCTAAAAATTGTAATCCAGCACATTTAAGCGAAATGATTAAAGGGGCAGATGTATTTTTAGGGCTTTCAGTGGGTAATATTTTAACTCCAGAAATGTTGTTAACTATGGCAAATGATCCTATCGTTTTTGCTATGGCTAATCCGGTTCCAGAGATTGATTACAATTTAGCAGTTAATACACGTGAGGATATTATAATGGCTACAGGTCGATCGGATTATCCTAATCAAGTTAATAATGTACTCGGTTTTCCATATATATTTAGAGGTGCGTTAGATGTTCGTGCTAAAAAAATCAATGAAGCGATGAAAATGGCTGCGGTTCGAGCCTTGGCAAAATTAGCTAAAACACCGGTTCCAGAGCAAGTGAATATTGCTTATGGAGAGAAAAAATTGGTTTTTGGAAGAGATTACATTATTCCCAAACCTTTTGACCCTCGTTTAATTTCTACTATTTCTCCTGCTGTAGCCAAAGCAGCAATTGAATCGGGTGTGGCACAACAAGAGATTCAAGATTGGGATAAATATGCTGATGAATTGCAAGAACGTCTTGGTTCTGATAATAAATTGGTTAAACTATTAACGAATAGAGCAAAAACAGATCCAAAACGTATAGTTTTTGCTGAAGCAGATCATTTAGATGTACTCAAAGCAGCTCAAATCGTTTATGAAGAAGGAATTGGTCAACCTATTTTATTAGGAAATAACGAAATTATTCAGGAATTAAAAGAAGAAATTGGATTTGAAGCAGAAGTGCCTATCATTGATCCAAAATCCAAAGAAGAAGATAAACGTAGAGAAAAATATGCCCAATATTTTTGGGAAACCCGTCAAAGAAGAGGTATTTCTTTGTTAGATGCCCAAAAATGGATGCGTGAGCGAAATTATTTTGCCTCAATGATGATTAATACTGGTGATGCTGATGCTTTAGTAACAGGTTACTCTAGAAGCTATCCATCAGTAGTCAAACCAGTGATGCAATTGATTGATAAACAACAAGGGGTGTCGCGAATTGCCACGACGAATATCATGAACACTAAACGCGGACCTTTATTTTTATCAGATACCGCTATTAATCCTAATCCTTCTGCCGAAGATTTAGCTAAGATTGCTTTAATGACAGCTAAAACAGTTCGTATGTTTGGAATTGAACCTGTGATTGCTATGATTTCATTTTCTAATTTTGGTTCTTCTTCTGATGAAAGTGCTGTAAAAGTTAGACAAGCAGTTAAGTTTTTACATGACAATCACCCTGAATTAATTGTTGATGGAGAGGTACAAACTGATTTTGCATTGAATCCAGAAATGTTAAAAAGTAAGTTTCCGTTCTCTAAATTAGTAAACAAAAAAGTAAATACATTAATTTTTCCTAACTTGGATGCGGCAAATATTACATACAAGATGTTAAAGGAACTGGATAAAGTAGTTTCTATCGGTCCAATAATGCTTGGATTAGACAAACCAGTACATATTTTTCAATTAGGAGCAAGTGTAGAGGAAATGGTTAATATGGCTGCTGTTGCTGTGGTAGATGCACAAGAGAAAAGTAAAAAATGGACACAAAATAGAAAGAAAAATAATAAATGATAGCACATATTCAAGGGCGATTGGTAGAAAAAACACCTACAGATGTAGTGATTGATTGTCATGGTGTAGGATACCAAATACATATTTCATTGCATACCTTTTCTCAAATACCAGATGCTGAGAATATTAAGCTATATACATATTTGCAAATTAAAGAAGACGCACACAATCTCTATGGTTTTGCAGAAAAAAAAGAACGCGAATTGTTTAAGTTATTACTTTCGGTTTCTGGTGTAGGAGCTGGTACAGCAAGGACTATGTTGTCTTCATTATCGCCAGAACAAATAATTCAAGCCATTGCTTCGAATGATGTCGGTACCATTCAATCTATTAAAGGGATTGGTGCAAAAACGGCTCAACGTGTAATTCTTGATCTAAAAGACAAGATTCTAAAATTATATCAAATTGAAGAAGTTTCTGGTTCTTCATACAATACAAATAAAGAAGAAGCGTTATCTGCATTAGAAGTTTTAGGTTATTTAAGGAAGAATGCAGAAAAAATATTGGAAAAAATTATTGCCAATACCCCTAATGCGTCAGTAGAAGATTTAATAAAACAAGCTTTAAAACTATTATAGATTTGAAAAATTGGTTAACAAAAATATGTTCAGGTAAAAGCATTTTTTCCTTATTGATGTTGTTTGGAATAGATGCAATGGCTCAAGACACACCTACAATCACACAGGACACTGTTAAAACAGGTTACAGCATTGGACAGATTGATTTACCTAATCCAACAAGCATATTAGAAGGGTATACTTATGATCCACAAACAGATCGTTACATTTATACAGCTACAGTTGATGGATTTAACATTAATTATCCGTTAATTTTAACTCCTGAAGAGTATGAAAAGTTAGCCACTAAAGAAGCTATTCGTAAACATTTTTATGAAAAGGGATTAGCTGCTGATGATAAAAAAGGAACCGATCAGGCAAAGCGAAATTTATTGCCAAAATACTATGTAAACTCTAAATTTTTTGAAGCTATTTTTGGTGGAAACACCATAGACGTGAAGCCTACAGGTACAGTAGAAGTTGATTTAGGCGTTCGTTTCACAAAGCAAGATAATCCTTCCTTTTCTCCAAGAAATAGAAGGACAACTGCTTTTGATTTTAACCAAAGAATTTCTGTAGGTTTACAAGGGAAAGTCGGTACTAGAATGAATGTAAACATTAATTATGATACACAGTCTACGTTTGCTTTTCAAAATTTAATTAAGTTAGATTATTCTCCAACAGAAGATGATATTCTTCAGAAAATTGAAGTAGGAAATGTTAATTTTCCATTGTCAAATTCTTTAATCCGAGGAGCTCAAAGCTTATTTGGGGTAAAAGCCCAATTTAAATTTGGTAAAACAACTGTAACGGGCGTCTTTTCCGAACAAAAGTCCCAAACAAAATCAGTGATGTCTCAAGGAGGAGGAACCATTCAAGAGTTTGATTTTTTTGCTTTGGATTATGATGCTGATAAACACTACTTTTTATCTCAATATTTTAGAAATAAATATGACCAAGCGTTGAGAAGTTATCCTATAATTGATTCACGAGTACAAATCAAAAGAATTGAAGTTTGGGTAACCAATAAGCAAAATAGAGTTACAAACACAGATAACAATTTAAGAAACATTATTGCTTTACAAGATTTAGGAGAATCTAGATTAAATGGTATTGCTGATAATGAAGTAATAGGAGTGGATTTAGGGCTTTATCCTGCTTTTATCAATGCAGCTCCTGATTCTCCGACTGACAATAAAAATAATAAATTCGATCCTGGACAAATAGGGTCAAACTATTTGAATAGTAATATTAGAGAAATTGCAACCGCAAGTAATGGCTTCTCGACTGTTACAGGAATGAATGAAGGTCAAGATTATTCCAAGCTAGAAAATGCAAGAAAGTTGTCTCCATCAGAGTATACATTTCATCCACAGTTAGGTTATATTTCCTTGAATCAGAGGTTACAAAATGATGAGGTATTAGCGGTGGCTTATCAATATACCATAGGAGATGAAGTATATCAAGTGGGTGAATTTGCAACTGATGGAGTAGAATCAACACAGGTTAGTAATACAGGAGTACCAACTACACAAGCTTTAATTCTAAAAATGTTAAAAGGTAGCTTGGTTGCGGTAAATGAACCAACTTGGGACTTAATGATGAAAAATATTTATCAAATTCCAGGTGGTTCTCAACTAAATCAACAAGATTTTAAATTCAATATTTTATATCAAGATCCTTCACCATTGAATTATATTTCTCAATCAGGTTTAGATCCATTACCAGCAGATGTACAAAATACCACTTTGTTAAAAGTATTAAACTTAGATAAATTGAATTTTACAAATGATCCTCAACCTAATGGAGACGGTTTTTTTGATTATTATCCTGGTTTAACAGTTGATCCTCAATATGGTAGAATTATATTTACAACTGTGGAACCATTTGGTTCACACTTGTTTAAAAAGTTAAGTTTAAATCCAAGTGAAAATTATGATACTGATTTAACTTATAACTCAAACCAATCAAAATATGTATTCAGAACACTTTATAAAGCTACTCAAGCAGCTGCGCTTCAAGAAAGTGCTAAAAATAAGTTTAAACTAAAAGGTAGTTTTAAATCGTCAGGAGGAGATGGAATTGCATTAGGAGCATTTAATGTGCCACAAGGAAGTGTAGTTGTAACAGCTGGGGGAAGAAGGCTGGTAGAAGGTGTTGACTATACGGTTAACTACCAAGCGGGAAGAGTGCAAATTTTAGATCCTGCTTTGATGGCTTCTAATACACCTATACAAGTTTCGTTGGAAAATAATGCTGTTTTTGGGCAACAAACCAGAAGATTTTATGGTGTTAATGTGGAACATAAATTTAATGATAAATTTTTTATAGGAGCAACCTACTTAAAGTTGTCTGAAAGGCCTTTTACACAAAAATCAGATTATAATCAAGAATCTGTAAATAATACCATTGTAGGTTTTAATACTAATTTTTCAACAGAATTACCATTTTTAACCCGTTTAGTAAATAAGTTACCTAATGTAAAAACAGATGTGCCTTCCAATTTGTCTTTCCGAGGTGAATTTGCTTATTTATTGCCAAACGCTCCAAAGACGGCTAATTTTAATGGTGAACCTACTTCTTACATAGATGATTTCGAAGGCTCTCAATCCAATATAGATTTGAAATCTCCTCAATCGTGGGCTTTGGCTAGTGCGCCGATTGGTTTTGGTGGTGAATTTGGTGAAGATATTTTGAATTATGGATATAAAAGATCAAAAATATCTTGGTATACTATTGACCCTGTTTTCTATACACAAGCTCCTTCTGGAATTGATAACAATGATTTGTCTTCAAATAAAACCAGAAGAATTTTTAGTCAAGAACTATTTCCTAATGTTGATATTGCTCAGGGACAAACCAATGTAATTAGTACTTTAGATTTAACCTATTATCCCAGAGAACGAGGTCCTTATAATTACAATCCAATTGCCTCAGCAACTAATGGTTTTTCAGCTGCAGATGCGCCTAATAATTGGGGCGGAATTATGCGTGCTATCAATACTACTAATTTTGAACAAGCAAACGTTGAGTACATTCAATTTTGGGTAATGGATCCATATTATGGAAATCCTGGCGATACTTCTAACAATACAAATACAGGAACGCTAACTTTTAATTTAGGAGAAATTAGTGAAGATATATTAAAAGATGGCAGAAAGTTATATGAAAACGGTTTGCCAGAAAATGGTGGATCTCAGCCTACTATTCCTTCAAATTGGGGTAAAGTTCCAGCGTCACAGTCTTTGATTTATGCTTTTGATACGAATGAGGCTAATCGTCAGGTTCAAGATTTAGGTTTAAACGGATTGGCCGATGCCGAAGAAGCTGCAAAACATCCTGCTTTTGCCATTTATCCAGATCCCTCTGCTGATAACTATAATTTTTATCTCAACGCTTCTGGAAATGTATTAGAGCGTTACAAGAATTACAATGGTTTAGAAGGAAATTCGCCAGTAACTGTTACAGATACAAATCGTGGAAGTACAACTTTACCCGATGTGGAAGATTTGAACAGAGATAATACAATGAACACCATTAATGCGTATTTTAAATTTAATGTGAATATTGCACCTAATCCGCAAATTGGTCAAAATTATGTATCTGATATTAGAGAAACTACTCAAACCATGGCTAATGGTCAGTCAACGGTAGCAAGATGGGTGCAATATAAAATCCCTATTCAAGAAGCTACAGCTGCAAATATTGAAGGTGCTATTTCAGATTTTAGAACCATTCGTTTTATGAGAATGTTTTTAACAGGATTTAATGAAAATATTACTCTTAGATTTGGAACATTAGACTTGGTTCGTGGTGAATGGAGAAGATATAATTCTTCACTAGATGTTACTGATCCAACGTTGGCTGATGATAATACAGGTTTTGATGTGGTTGCAGTTAATATTCAAGAGAATGCGAATAGAACACCTATTAATTATGTAACACCTCCAGGAGTAGATAGAGAACAGTTGTATAATAATAATAGTGTAATAAATCAAAATGAGCAATCGTTATCATTGCGAGTTTACAAAAAAGACGCTTCCACTCCTGATTTAGGTGGATTAGAAAAAGGAGATGCTAGAGCCGTGTTTAAAAATGTTAGTGTAGATATGCGTCAATATAAAAAAATGCGTATGTTCCTGCATGCTGAAGCTTTGCAACCACCAACTGAAACACAACCATTACAGAATGACCAAATGACTGCTTTTATTCGTTTTGGTAATGACTTTACAGATAATTTCTATGAAGTAGAAATGCCTTTAAAAGTTAGTACTTTTGGAGATAATTCACCAAGTTCAGTTTGGCCAGCTGAAAACGAAATAGAATTACCTTTGGCTTTATTAACACAATTAAAAAGCTTAAAATTAGCTAATGATCCTTTAATTGTTCCAGATGCTAATGGGGTTGCTTATTTGAATGAAAGAGTATTGGGTTCCGCTAATGATAGAATTAATGTTGGAATTAAAGGTAATCCTAACTTTGGTTTGGTACGTACTTTAATGGTAGGGGTTAAAAATAAAGCATCTAATGATCCAATACGAGGTGAAGTTTGGTTTAATGAGCTTCGTATGTCTGATATGGATAACAAAGGAGGTTATGCAGCTGTTGCTAATTTAGATTCGAATTTAGCGGATTTTGCAAATGTTTCAGCTACTGGTAGAATGAGCACTATTGGTTTTGGTGGTATTGAGCAAGGGCCAAATGAGAGAAGTAGAGAAAATGTAAAACAATATGATATTGTTACTAATCTGAATTTAGGTAAAATGCTGCCTAAAAAATGGAAAGTTAATTTGCCTTTTAATTATGCTGTTGGAGAGCAATTTATAACACCTAAGTATGATCCACTTTATCAAGATATTGAGTTAAATCAGATTCTTGATGCTACTTCTGATGCTTCAAGAAGAAGTGAAATCAAAAATAGAGCTATTGATTACACGAAAAGAACAAGTGTTAACTTCATTGGTGTTAAAAAAGAGAAAGGCGAAAATCAGAAATCTCATTTTTATGATGTAGAAAATCTTATTTTGTCTTATTCATTTAATGAAATGCAACATCATGATTTTCAAATAGAAAGTTTAGTAGATCAGCAGCAGAAAACAGCAGTAGATTATGCTTATGCTTTTAAACCTATGACAGTAGAGCCTTTTAAGAAGAATAAATTCTTTAAGAAAAGTGGATACTATAAAATGTTAAGTGACTTAAATTTCAACTTATTACCAAGTAATATTTCATTTAGTTCTAATATTATGCGTCAATTTAACAGACAACAATTTAGATTGATTGATGTACAAGGTATTGGTATTGATCCAATGTATAGAAGAAATTACTTTTTTAATTACCAATATGGTTTCAATTTTCCATTGACCAAGGCGTTGAAAGTAAATTATACAGTTGCTAATAACAATATTGTTAGAAACTATTTTGATGATAATAAAAATCCAATTGATGGGCTGGATATCTGGCATGACTATTGGAATATTGGTACACCAAATACGCACAATCAACAATTGACAGTTAACTATGATTTGCCGTTGAACAAAATACCTGCTCTAGGATTTATTACCAAATCTTCTTACATTTACACAAGTGATTTTAGTTGGCAACGTTCATCAGATGCTTTTTCAACATTTTTAGCGGCTGATGGAACACTATATCAGTTGGGAAATACAATTCAAAATTCAGGTTCTCACAAGTTTAATATGAACTTGAATATGGATATGTTTTATAAATACATTGGATTAACAACTAAGAAGAATAATAAAGTAACATCAAATGTTAAAAAAACACCACCTAAACCTGGAGAAAAATTAGCGCCAACCTCAACTAAAATAATTTCTGAGGATAGAGGTCAATTGAGCAAATTTTTAATAGGGTTCGTTACTAGTGTTAAAAACATTCAATTGAACTATACAGAGAGTGGAGGAACGATGCTTCCTGGGTATTTACCTGGCTTAGGATTCTTTGGTACTTCTAAACCATCACTTGGTTTTGTTTTTGGTGATCAGTCTGATATTCGATATGAAGCGGCAAAATATGGATACCTTACTAATTATCCAGAATTTAACCAGAACTTTACTCAAGTTAAAACTAAACGATTTGATTATACTGCTCAAGTTGAGCCAATTTCCGATTTAAAGATCGATTTAGTAGCTGAGCGTAATTATTCTGAAAATTATTCAGAGCAATATGACGTTTCTCCAGACGGAATGTATAATTCACGTTCACCTTACAATACCGGTAATTTTAATATTTCTACTATTTTAATTAAAACAGCATTTAAAACAAGTAATGAAAATGAATCAGAAATTTTTGATCGTTTTAGGAAAAATAGATATGCCATCGCAACTAGGTTAGCAGAGGAGTATTATGGAGGTGGTGGTTATCCAGTAGATTTAGAAGGTTACCCAGTAGGTTTTGGTAAAAATTCTCAAAGGGTGTTGTTGCCTGCTTTTGTTTCTGCTTATTCAGGTATTAAAACATCGGCAGTTAATACGAGTTTGTTTAGAAATTTTCCACTTCCTAACTGGACAATTAAGTATACTGGTTTAATGAAAATAGATTGGTTTAAAGATAACTTTAAACGTTTTTCATTGCAACATGGATACCGTTCAAGCTATAGTGTAAATGCGTTCCGTTCTAATTTAAATCCGAATCCAATTGATTCAAACGGAAACTTTTATCCTGATGTTATTACTTCTAATGTTAACTTAACCGAACAGTTTAATCCATTGGTAATGATTGATTTTGAGATGAAAAATTCTTTTAATTTTAAGGTTGGTGTTAAGAAAGATAGAACTATGAATATGAGTTTTGACAACAATTTGTTGACCGAAGTGCAAGGACATGACTACACAATTGGTTTGGGTTATAGAATTAAGGATGTTACAATTAATTCAAAATTAGCAGACAACGCTACAGGGTTGATTAAAAGTGATGTGAATTTAAAAGCAGATTTTACTTTAAGAAGAAATATGACTATTGTTCGTTATTTAGATTATGATAACAATCAACTTGGTGGAGGACAAAATATTTGGTCAGTTAAGCTAACGGCAGATTATTCCTTTAGTAGAAATTTAACGGCTATTTTCTTTTATGATCATCAGTTTTCAAAGGCAATTATATCTACTGCTTTTCCAATAACTAACATACGTTCTGGAATAACAGTTCGATATAATTTTGGTAACTAAAAAATAAATAAAAAAATGAGCATAAATTTCAGAATAACTTTTAAATTTGTTCTCTAACAACAAGTAATATAATGATTGTTGCTAACCATAGATGGTTGCACTATCAAAATTAATTTTATTAAAATATGAATATTCCAGCAAATTTAAAGTACACTAAAGATCACGAATGGGTTTTATTAGAAGGTGATGTAGCAACAGTAGGAATTACTGATTTCGCGCAAAAAGAATTAGGCGATATTGTTTATGTTGAAGTAGAGACTTTAGATCAAACACTTGCAAAAGATGAGGTTTTTGGTACAGTAGAAGCGGTTAAAACAGTGTCTGATTTATTTTTACCTCTATCAGGTGAAATTATTGAATTTAATGAAGAGTTAGAATCTTCTCCAGAGAGTGTTAATTCTGATCCATATGGTGCAGGATGGATGATTAAAGTTAAAGTGACTGATACGTCAGAAGTAGATTTGTTATTGTCTAGTGATGCATACAAAGCACTTATTGGAGCGTAATTTTTTCTTTTTTTTATTAATTGCTTGGACAGGAATAATTTTTTATCTCTGTTTAGCAGAATCTTCCAATTTACCAAAAATTGCTTTTCCACTCAAAGATAAAATTGTTCATTTTTTATTTTATTTTATTTTTGTTTTTCTTTTCGCTGTCAGTTTAAAAGAAAGAAAAATTATTTTTTTAAGAGGAATTTTGATTTTTGCTATTCTCCTCGGGCTATTGATAGAATTTATGCAAGAAATGTGCACTAAATCTAGATCGTTTGATTGGTTTGATGTTCTTTCAAATGCTATTGGAGCGGGAATTGGATTTTTTGTCGTTAATTACTTTCTATTTTCAAAACAAAAAAATAAAATCTCACTTAAGTGAGATTTTTTAATTTACACTTAAAGCATGGATATTAAACAATATTTAGATTCAACATATTTAAAAACTGCTGAACAAGCCGGTATTTCTGAACAAGAGAATGAAAAAATAGTAACCGCTACTGTACAAGAAGCTATTGATGAGCAATTTAAATTGATTATGATTAGGCCGCAATTTGTGAAATTAGCGAAACAGATGATAACAGAGCAAAAATCGGAGGTTTTAGTGGGTACTGTAATTGGTTTTCATGAAGGTACTACTACAATTGATGAAAAACTGCATGAAGCTGAACAGGCTGTTCGTGATGGTGTTGATGAATTAGATTATGTAGTGAATTACCAAGCTTTCAAAGAAGGAATTATTGATCTTGTAAAAAATGAAGTTTTATTAGGTACAAAATTTGGATTGAGTCACCATAGAGTTGTTAAATGGATTATTGAAACAGCTGCATTAGATGGTTCACAAATTATTCAGTTAACTTCTTTAATAAAAAATGTGGTTGTTGCTCATTTTAAAGAAACAGATTATGATAAAGTTTTTGTAAAATCTTCAACAGGTTTCTATAAAACGGAAAATGGATTACCTAATGGAGCTACTATTCCAGCCGTAAAGGCAATGTTAGAAAACGCATTTCCACTTCCAGTTAAGGCTTCGGGTGGAGTAAAAACCCAAGACGATGCCATTGAAATGATTAAGTTAGGTGTTAAAAGAATTGGAACATCTTCGGCAAAAGCTATCGTTGAAGGAAATGAAAGTAACGGGGGATATTAATTTCTTGTAAGTATAATCATAATGTAAAAAACTAAAAATAGGGTTTATTTAAAGAAATCTTATTTATATCTTTGTGCCCAATTAATGAAGCCTTTGGAAACAACAACAAATAAAACATCAATATTAATAGATTTTAAAGAAATTACTAAAGCTGGGTTGGCTGTTAGTGTTGTTTTTTCTTCTCTAGTAGGTTATCTTTTAGGTTTTTCAGATGAGCATCCTTTCAATTGGTTGACCCTTTTTTTGTTGGCTATTGGTGGTTATTTTATGGTTGGAGCCTCAAATGTTTTTAATCAAGTGATTGAGAAAGATTTGGATGCTAAAATGGATCGTACAAAAAATCGACCACTCCCCTCTGGTAGAGTCTCATCTCAAAATGCATTATTGTTAGGGTTTGCTTTAACGTTAGCAGGTCTGATTATTTTGTATTTTATCAACCCTAAAACGGCTATGTTTGGTGCTATATCTATATTCATGTATGTAAGTATGTATACGCCGCTTAAGACGTTAACTCCATTATCTGTATTTGTGGGAGCTTTTCCTGGTGCTATACCTTTTATGTTAGGCTGGGTGGCTGCAACAGGTAACTTTGGAATAGAAGCAGGGACTTTGTTTTTGATTCAGTTCTTTTGGCAGTTTCCACATTTTTGGGCTATAGGTTGGTTTTTGTTTGATGATTATGAAAAAGCTGGTTTCTTTATGTTGCCTACGGGTAAACGCGATGCCAAAACAGCAGTACAAATTATTTTATATACTTTTTGGTTGATAGTTGCTTCTGTGTTGCCAGTTTTTGGTTTTACTGGATCTTTGACTCTGTCAATTGTGGGGGCTGTAGTAGTAATCTTACTCGGTTTGTGGATGCTATATTTTGCCTTTAAATTATATAAAAATAGAGACGCAATTTCTGCAAAAAAATTAATGTTAGTTAGTGTAACTTATATAACTTTGTTGCAAATTGTATATGTAATTGATAAATTTATTTAAAATGGAATTAACAGCTCAAGAACAATACGAGAGAAAAGCAAAGTCTTACAAGCTTTTGTTGCTTTTTGGAATGGTAAGCATCTTGATGATTTTTGCTGGATTTACAAGTGCTTACGTAGTGAGTAAATCAAGACCTGACTGGTTAAAAGACTTTGTTCTTCCTTCAGCATTTATTTGGAGTACTCTATCTATTTTGTTAGGGAGTTTAACTTTTCATATGGCGTTAAAAACTATTAAAAAAGGAGAAATTAAGAAAACAACGATATTCTTATTGTCTACTTTAGTTTTAGGCTTATTGTTTGTTTTTTTACAATTTAAAGGTTTTGATCAGGTAATAGAGCAAGGTTATTTTTTCACAGGAAGCAACAGTAATGTTACTACATCTTTTTTGTATATAGTAGTGCTAGTGCATATTGTTCACTTATTTGGAGGTATTATTTCACTTTTAATTGTAATTTATAATCATTTTAAACAAAAATACAATCCCGTGCAATACCTTGGTATTGAGCTAAGTGCATATTATTGGCACTTTATGGATTTTATATGGATTTACTTGTTTTTATTTTTCTATTTTTTCAAATAGAAAAAAAATAATAAATTTGGGAACTTTTTAACAAAAAACAATTTATGGGTGCTACAGTTACACATGAACACGCTTTATTAGACGGAGGGCCAGGGCCAATGGGTGCAACCTATGGTAAAATGATGATGTGGTTCTTCATCGTATCAGATGCTTTAACATTCTCAGGATTTATTGCAGCGTACGGATTTTCAAGATTTAAATTTATTGAAACTTGGCCAATAGCCGATGAAGTGTTCACTCACTTCCCTTTTTTGCATGGAGTTACCGCTCCGATGTATTATGTAGCTTTGATGACGTTTATCTTGATTTTCTCATCAGTTACAATGGTATTAGCAGTTGATGCTGGTCACCAAATGAAGAAATCTAAAGTAGCTTTCTACATGTTCTTAACTATTATTGGAGGATTCATCTTCTTAGGTTCACAGGCTTGGGAATGGAAGAATTTTATTAAAGGAGAATATGGAGCTGTTGAAACAAGAGGTGGTTCAATTCTACAATTTGTTGATAAAGATGGTAAAAGAGTAGCGCTTGCTGATTTTGCAGCTAATTTACCAGAAGAAAGAAATCAATTAACAAGAGATAAAGGTTTTTGGTTTGAAAAAGAATCATCAATTTCAGAGCATTCTGTTGCTGAAGTTATTGCTGGTTTTAAAGCAAATCCCAACCTTTTAGTGAGAACTGAGGTTATTAATAAAGAGACTAAACACAAAACTACTTTATCAAGAGAAGAGTCTTTAAAAAGATTAGAACAAGATGCAGCTTTAGTTGTTGAAGGTGCAAATCTTAAGCATAATGAATATGGTCATAAATTATTTGCTGATTTCTTCTTCTTCATAACAGGGTTTCACGGGTTTCACGTATTCTCTGGGGTTATCCTTAATATTTTAATTTTCTTTAATGTTATTTTAGGTACATATGAGAAGAGAGGAAGTTATGAAATGGTTGAGAAAGTTGGATTATACTGGCACTTTGTAGACTTAGTTTGGGTGTTTGTATTTACCTTCTTCTATTTAGTTTAATCTTAGAAAAAAGAACGATATTATGGGACACGCACACGAGTCAAACACTAAAAGAATTTGGACTGTATTTGGTATATTGTCTGTAATTACAACATTTGAAGTTGCTTTAGGTATTATAAAACCTCATGGTTTACATCATGGTACTTTTTTAAGTATGAGTTTATTGAACTGGATTTTCATTATTCTAACAGTTGTTAAAGCTTATTATATCATGTGGGCTTTCATGCACTTAGAAGGGGAAACAAAAAGTTTAAGATGGTCTATAGTTGCACCATTAGTTTTTTTGATTCTTTATTTATGTTTTATCATCTTAGTTGAAGGTGATTATGTTTTTGAAGTTTTCAAAAATTCACATTATAAATGGATATTTTAATATTCAATATATCATTCTAATCCCGATTTTTAATCGGGATTTTTTTTACCTTTGTATGAACTCGAAAATTGCTAAATTTTGAAAAAATACATTATACTTACCGTTTTATTCATTTTGCCAATAGTAGCTTATCTTTTTTTTGCTACAGCTTCTCATAATTCACTTTTTTTGCCTACTATCTCTGAACATCATTTAGATATTCCATTAGATTTTAAGGCTTTAAAACATGAGCAGGTTACATTGGAAAATAAAATTACAATACTTGGTTTTCCTGGAAGCAATATTGAAGAGGTTAAGGCTAATTTATTTAATTTAAATCAAAAAGTTTACAATAAGTATTCTGGTTTTAAAGATTTTCAAATGGTTATGGTTATGCCAGAAGGCACACAACTGGAAGTAGTAAAGATTCAGACTGAATTAGCTAGGATAACTAAAGAATTACAGAATTGGCATTTCGTTTTTGCTTCTCCTTCATCTGTAGAAACTTATTTTAAATCTTTTCATTTTCAAAATTCATTAGATGTTAATTCAGGAACTCCTTTTGTTTATATAATTGATAAAAAACTTGCTCTTCGAGGTAGAAAAGGGCAAAAGATAAAGGGTAAAGTGGAGTATAGGGAATGTTATAATTCTGAATCTGCGGCTGAATTACACAATGAAATGTCAGATGATGTGAAAATTCTTTTGAGAGAATACCGCTTGGCTCTTAAGAAGAACAATAATAATCGAAAAGATGCATTTAGAGATAATATCACAAATAAATTAGAAGAAAATAAAGCAAATTAATATGAAGAACAAATCATATATTGGGATATCTTTTATAGTTTTAATTTTTGGAATTTGGACAGTAAAAGAGTTAAAGGAGCGATTTAATAAAAGTGATTTGGAAGCATTGGGAAATGTACCTGCCTTTAGTTTAACAGATCAAAACAATAAAAAAATTTCCAATAAAGATTATTTAGGGAAAGTTTATGTTGTTGAGTTTTTCTTTTCGTCTTGTCCATCTATTTGTCCAAGAATGAATCAAAATATGTTAAAATTACAAGATGAATTTTATGGTAATTTAAACTTTGGTATTGCCTCGATTACAATAGATCCAGAGAACGATACTCCTTCACACTTGCTTCAGCATGCTAAAGATTTAGGAGTAAAGCATCCAAATTGGCATTTCTTAACAGGAAATTATAATTATATTATGAATTTGGCTAATAAGGGTTTTAATATTTATGCTGGAAAAAACAATAATGTTGCAGGAGGTTTTGAACATTCAGGATTATTTGCTTTAATTGATAAAGAAGGTAAGATTAGATGTAGAAAAGATAAATTCGGAAATCCAATTCTATATTACGATGGATTAGAAGAAGCTGGAATAAAAGCTATTAAAGAAGATATTAAATTATTATTAGAAGAATAAAATGAATCAATCTGTAGAAAACAAGTACAAAAAATTAATTGTTGCGGTATCAATTGTTATACCGCTGGTTGTAGCTCTTCTTTTTGGAGTTAATTTGCAAAAATTAGGTTATGATGTTGAACCTTTACATCAGTTACCACCAATTTACGCGACCATTAATGGTGTAACAGCTTTAGTTTTGGTTTTGGCAGTATTAGCTATAAAAAACGGAAAGAAAACATTACATGAAAATTTAATGAAAGTGGCTATTATTTGTTCTTTAGCTTTTTTAGTAATGTATGTGGCTTACCACATGACGTCGGTCTCTGCGAAATTTGGAGATATAAATCATGATGGTGTATTAGATGAAATTGAAAAAATGGCGGTAGGTAATATTCGTTATTTGTATTATTTCATACTTGTTACACATATTTCTTTATCAGTTGTAATTATTCCATTTGTGTTATTTACTTATGTAAGTGCTGTGTCTTTTAGTTTTGATAGACATAAAAAATTAGCAAAAATTACCTTTCCAATTTGGTTATATGTAGCGATTACTGGTGTGGTAGTTTACGTTATGATTTCTCCTTATTACATTAAATAAAGGTTGTTAGTCATGAATAAGATTAGGTCTTTAGCAGCACCGTACTCTGTTAACCTTTTGTTGCTTTTTTTGTGTTTTTCAATTTTGGAAGTTCAAGGTCAATGCGCCATGTGTAGGGCTTCACTACAAAATGAGGCTAATCAAGCAACTGCTCAAGGTATCAACGATGGGATTGTTTATCTAATGGCCATCCCTTATATACTTGTTGCAGTAGCAGGGTATGCGGTTTATAGAATAAAGTCAAAAAAGAAATAAATAAAACTCCTCAGCGATCACTCTGAGGAGTTCATTTTTCTGACGTCACATAGGTCAGAGTACTCTTCATAAAAGGTGGATGTACAACTTTTTAACTAAAATAATCCTTTTATGAATTGGTACTTTTTTTCAAACAGATTTTCCTGTTTATTTACTTCTTGATTTTTTGTTATTTGTAACGATTTGTTTTTTATCTTAATTAAGAAAACAATTGATAGTACTACTAACAATAAAATTATTATTACTAATGTTTGTATCATTTTTTTTGAAATTTTAATTTGAAAAATAAATTATTATTACTGCTATTATTGCAATCAAAAATGGTATCACTTGAAATATTCTATACATTTTAATTTATTTGATGGTTAAAATATATGCGCTTAATTGGTCTAATTGGTCTTGTTCCAATTGGGTTTCAAAACCTGGCATTTGTGGATAATCTGGACGTTTTTTTCCCGGTTTTTTAATCCAGTTTTGCAATCCAGATTTATTGTCTTTGTAAATAGAAGCCATTTCTGTTATAGGTGGACCTACTAGCTTATCTTTAGGCTTGTGACATGCTGAACAATATTGATTAAAGACTTTTTCTCCTTTTTGTTCCAGTGTCATAGACATATTAACCTCTTTAGTTTCTTCTTCTTTTTCTTTTGTGAGCGCTTCTTTTTTAATTTTTTTAAAATCTTCTGTTTTTAAGCGCACCAATTCTCTATGTTTTTCTAATGAATTAGCCCTATAAATTTGTCTGCCAGATCCCATAAAAACCACTGTGATACTCATTAATATGACAACTTTATAAAAGTCTTTATCTATTGTTTTTTCATTTCCATTAATACCTTTCCACATTATCCACATAGCAGGTATAGCAAAACTAGCACCAATTATAATAATAAAAACTAAATTCCATCCAATTCCTTTTGATGGTAAAGTTAATAATACTATTGGACCAATTAGAAACTGAATCAAAGAAGCGACCAAAGTTAGTGAATACCCTTTTTTCTTTAATTCAAATCGAGTTAATTGAGTAAATAAATTTTCAAAAGGATAGTTTTTCCTTCCCATATACCAATGTAAAAATAAACCAGTAATAGATAAAGAGGCAAAAATAAAGTGTAAATACCTTGGAAAAACATTAGGCAAAGTCAATGCACTAATAAAGCCTTTAATAGATTCCCATTTTTCAGGGAAAAGCATTAAATTAATATTTGTTAAAAAAATCAACGGAATAAATAAAAACAGAAGCACTGCTATAGCTAAAATTGAAATATGTATAGCTTTGTGATTTTCCATTGCTTTCCAAGTAAACTTATGCAAGTAAGTAAGTAAAAATGCAATAGTAACTAATGGGATGATGGCTAACCACATTAGACCTGTTAATGCATTTGCGGAGTAAAAGTAAATGGTATATAGTACATTAATACACAGTAAAGGAGCAATACCCATTACAACAGCCATACTTTTATTTACGGTTATTGTATTTGCTATTTCATGTGCTAACGTGTCATAATCTTTATTTTTTAATCCTTTAATTTGAGAGATTAATGTTAAAATTGAGCCTCCAACCATCAAATTAACAAATAGAATGTGAACAAGAAATGATACTACAAGTAAAATTATTAATAGCCATTCAGGTAATGGGAGTGGTAAAGGAATGTCCTTTGGAACAGGTGTTGTTTGTAAAAATATATATAAATTAGGTAACATAATTATTTTTTGTTTTTTAATAACGTTTTTGCAGTATTGTTTTCATTAATAGTAATTCCTTCTTCTTGTGCTCCAGAATACACATCATCAGTTTTTTGAAGGTATTTTATGTAAGCGGCTAGTGCTTTTGCCTCTTCCTCAGTTCCAGGAAATTCTGGCATAAAAGTTCTTCCATTGTGCATATTTTGTGTGTAGGAAGCCATTGAGTTAATATCTAAAGGCTTTCCAAAACCATACATTTTTTCAAAAACATAAACTACACTGTTTACACCTTGTGTTGTATGGCATCTACTGCAAGCTATTCCAAAAACATTTTTACCTGCTTCAATTAAATTGTCTTTAGTTATTTCATTTACTGAAGTATATGTTGCGTGTTTCAAAATTCCATCTTTTTTATAAACGACGTAATCATCCTTTAAAAGTAAGTTTGAGTACATGTATTTGCTGATTACATAAGGTTTTCTGATAAATTCACGTACCCGTTCAAAGAAACCTAAATAGCTAATAGCAAGTATAACGGGTATAATAACATGATATGGTTTCAATAGTTTTGCTCTGTATATTCCCAAAATACCTATTATAAGTGTGAATAAAACTCCAGCTAATGCTACCCAAAGTAATAAATCATAATATTGTGCGAATTCCATAGTACCCACTGCCGTGCTTAAATTTGCTGTCATTGCTTCTGGCATAATTTTATAGTATAGATAAGCACCTATTAAAGATATTGGTGCCCAAAGTATAATCCATTTTGATGCATATTTTACAGCTTTGATTCTTAAATTAGAACCAGACTTGGTGAAAAGAGTGATTAAAAAAATACCAAATATTCCTGCAACAAGCATTGCAGTTGGCGTCCTGAATAATAATTGAGGTAAATAAATAGGGTTTAAAAAACCATTAAGAAGAGTATGATTGGTTTGCCAGTTTCCAGGATCCATCATAAAACCTAATATGGATACAATAATTGCCATAGTTATCCAAGAAAAAGCACTAAGATACCATCCGAAATTTATATGTTTTAATTTGGCTTTTAAAGAAGAATTACTGTTTTTCCATGTTAAGAAATAAATCATAATTAAAATTACTTCTGTTACAAATACAAGCCATTCTACAAACCAAGCCCAAAAGAAAACTCTTATCAAACTCCCTATTGAGGTTGGGCTTACTAATGCTACTGAAACCCAAATTCCTACCCCTGTCATGGCGCCTAAAGTTGTTGTGATGATAAAGGCAGTTTTCATGATTTTGTAAACCATGTTGTCCCACTCTAAGTCTGTAATCTGATTTTCAGCGCTTTTAGATACTCCTCTTTGCTCTAGCCACGTAACAAATGGCATAAAGCCTACCGCTAATCCATGGTTAATAATGACGTGAAGAATAGCAATTATTGCTATTAACATTCTGTTATTTAACCAATCTAAATGAAAAATTGGAAAATCCATAATTTTTTAATTTTGTTTATTGCAAATTTCTTCACTTAAGACTTATAAACAATAAAACAAAAAAGCAGGATGTTTTTATAAACGTTCCTGCTTAGTTTGAAAAAAGTGATCTTTTTGTTGAAATTTACACTTGTTAATTTAGATTTTCAATTCTAAAATTTTTATTTTTTTACTATTTTACTTCTACTTTTTTGACCATCAATTGAAGTAACTTCTAGAATAAAGGTGCCATTTGATAAATTTGAAATATCCACTTTATTAGAAATCGAATTTAAGACTAATTGTCCCATCATATTGTAAACAGCAACGCTTTTAATTTCTGATGTAGTTTCGATATTAATATAATCTGATGTTGGATTTGGATACACTTTTATTTTTGTATCAAAAGAATTAGCGTCAATGCCTAAACTGTTATTTACCGTAAAAATATAATCTCGTGTTTCGCCAGAACCAAAAGAAGAACAAGAATCATTGCTGTTTACAGTACTTCCATAAGCTCTTGAACGAATTCTCATTTTTACCAAACCTGAATTTGATGTATTAGAAACTGTAAAACTGGTAGTGTTCTGAGAATTCATATTGTTTAGCAATTGCGTAAATTCGGTTTCTTCAAAAATGTTGTTTTGGTTATAATCCATCCATAAACCAATAACTGCTTCTGATGAGGTGAACGTATAAATATCATAAGCTTGACCAGCTTCTAATGTTGTTGTTTGCGGATAAGAATGATAATATTCTGTTGGTTCAGTATAGGTATTGTGTACGAATGTTGTTCCGTTAATTTTGAACGTTACAAAGGAAGGTTCTAAACCACCACCAAGATTGTCATTACATGTTGGTGTAAAAGGAATTTTAGTAAATTTTTGAATTCTATGATTTGCCATATCTGTTACATATAAGTCACCGTTAGTAGAAATGAAATTTCCTCTAGGGCTTTTGAATTGATTGGGAGCACTTCCGTTGCCATTTCCACCAGCTACAATTGTTCCTTGATTTTCACCTTCAATCCACATATTAATACGTCTTCCTGTGTATTCGGAAATCATCATTCTTCCGTTTGGCAACATAAAAATTCCATTTGGTGCTTTAAGTTGGTTAGGTTCTGTTCCTGAACCATTTCCGCCAGCTACAGTAGTAGCATTGGTATTTCCAGGTACAAATTTTTGAACTCTGTTATTGATGTAATCCGTTACAAATAAATTTTCATTTGCATCTACATATATTGTTCCATTGATTGTTGGATTTGCTAATTGATCTGCTGCACTTCCAGAAGTTCCTGCCGCAATAACAGTTCCTGTTGTTTCACCTAAAATCCATTTAACAATTCTGTTATTTCCTGCATCTACAATATAAAATGCATTATTTCTAAAATAAAATCCTCCTGGTTTATTGAATTGGTTTAAAGCAGCACCTTCACCATTTCCACCAGCAACGGTTGTTCCTGTAGTTGCACCAGCATCCCATTTTTGAATTCGATTATTGAACGAATCCATTACATAAATGTTTTGGTTTTCGTCAACCCAAACACAAGTTGGCGTATTTAGTTGATTTGCATTTGCTCCAGCACCATTTCCACCAGCAACTGTTTCACCTTGGGTTGCTCCACTTGTCCATTTCTGGATTCGGTGATTTTGTGTGTCAGTAATATAGAGATTGTTGTTTGCATCAACGATTACTGAATATGGAAAATTTAATTGATTTGTATTGTTTCCTGCACCATTTCCACCAGCAACGGTTATTCCATTCGTGTTCCAATTAAATTCGGAATATTGAGCAAAAGTAATTGAGGAGATTAGGAGTGTTAAAAAATAAAGTTTTTTCATTTTGTCTGTATTTTAATTTTTTGCAAAATTACCCCATTAAAAAGCCATGATTGTTTTGATATTCGCTACTTCTATTTTGCTTTTCAACTTTTTTATCTATAATAAAAAAAGCAGGATGTTTCGAAAAAACGTTCCTGCTTGGTTTGAAAAAAATGCTTTGTTTGTTGAAATTTACACTAATTGATTTTTATTTTCAATCCTTATATTTTACTTTTTAACCAATTATATTTCAGGATTTTTTAAAAATTCATCTTTGCTCAGAAACCATAAAGTTTTCCTTTGTAATGTATGGTATCGCTCACTCCATATTTAGTAATATCCATTTTACAATAAAAATCGATTTTGTTGTCGCACTTTAATTTGCTCAGAGGATTTTCTGGTTCAATAACGCTATTAGTTTCTTTTTTGTTGCAACTGAAAGTTATAACAAATAACAACAGATAGATTAGTTTTTTTATATGCGAATTTTATTTTTTAGTGGTGCATTTGTATCACTATTTTCATAGGTGTTTACACGCAAGCGACTTGTTTATGGCGATTTCATTTTCTATTTTTTTATTAATGATGGTCTTCGTTACTACATAATCCTATGATTTCATGAAAAACATCATGCAATTTTGACAATGCTTCGGTAAGTTCTTTGTCGGATTTTTTGCTTTTCACTAGTTTGTCTAGTCTTTTACTATCGGTTTCTAGTTTCTTAACCGCTGCCACAACCTCTTTTGAATTAAACTCCGCAGGAATTATTGATTTTGCCAATAAATTTGCTTTTTCAACCATTTCACCAGAGCGTTTTTTAATTGGTTCTAAATTTCCTTCTTCACTTGGATGAAAGGTTTGCGACATCACTTTATGAAAATCTTTCAAGGCTTGCCAATCATCAAATTTTCCTTTCTTTTTAGGAGTAGCTGTTTTGTAATAGTTACTTACTTCGTTCCAATTAATTACATTCCAAATAGCAGTTAAATAATCGGCACGCTTGTTTTGATATTTTAAATAATAAGCATGTTCCCAAACATCAATTCCTAAAATTGGCATTCCTTTATTTTCAGCTACATCCATCAATGGATTATCTTGATTTGCTGTTGTGCAAATGGCCAATTTTCCTTCTTGACCTACATACAACCAAACCCAACCCGAACCAAATCGTGCTGCTGCTGCTGCATTCACTTTTTCTTTTAATGTTTCTACACTTCCAAAAGTTTCCTTAATTGCCTTTTCTAAATCGGCAGATGGTTTTGTGTTTTTTTCTGGAGTAAGAATTGACCAAAAGAATTCGTGGTTAAAATGTCCGCCTGCATTGTTTCTTATAGCTGGACTCAATTTAGAAATATTGGCAAAAATCTCTGTAATAGTCATTTTTTCAGCATCTGTTCCAATGACTGCAGTATTTAAGTTTTTCACATAAGCTGCATGATGTTTGCTGTAATGGATTTCCATTGTTTGTGCATCAATAAATGGTTCTAAAGCATTGTAATTATAGGGCAATGGCTTTTGTGTAAACTGCGCTGATACTGAAACACAGATTAATAAGAGAACGGATAAAATTTGATTTTTTTTCATTGTTTTAAATGTTAATTGTTGTTTAATGACTTGCATTTTTTCTGAATTGTTCTGGCGTTGTAAATGCTTGTTTTTTGAAAAAGGTTATAAAATAGGATACATTTTCGAAACCTAAATCGTGTGCTATTTCATTTATTGATAAATTGGTGTAATGCAAAAGTCGTTGTGCTTCTATCGTTATTCTTTTTCTAATGACATCACCTGCTGTTTTGCTTACTTCGGTTTTGCAGAGCTTATTTAGATAGTTTGGTGTTACGTGTAACTTTTCGGCATAGAACGAAGGCATCTTATGTTCTTTAAAATGTTGTTCTACTAATTTTTCAAACTCTTTTACTTTTTCGTTTTTGCTATTGTGGGTTTTGGTAATTATTTGCGGATTGTAAACACGTTCCAATTGTACTAATAAAATGTTCAGATAGGAACGAAGTACTTTTGTTTTGTCTTTAAGTATGGCATTATACTCATACTCAAATAATTCAAAAAATATTTGTAAATGCTCTTTTTGAAACGAGTTTAAAGATATATAAGGTTTACAACCATTCTCAAAAAACGAAAAATCATTTAAAGAGTTATTGTTGTAACGCAATGAAAAAAACGTTTCGGTAAACGAAATAATTTTGCCTGATGTTTCGGGATGTAAATTTATTTTGGAAATATAATTGGGTTTAATAATAACAACTTTAGGGCAATTAAAATAAATTTTATGATTATCAATTTCAATTTTACCATTGCAAGAATTTAAAAACAAAATAGAATAAAAATCTTGTTTGTGTGATTCTTCAACGAATGGGAATTTAGTATTAAATTCTTTTAGGGTATCATAAAAAATATCATAATTACTATTGCTAAAATCTCCCAAATTGCAAATTGAGATTAAACTTGATTGCATAATTGGTTAGTTTTAAATTAATAATTACTTTGAATTATTAAACTAACTCGGGTGGATTTTCGAAACTGAAAAGGAAGGAATTGTATTTAGTTGTTTTATTATAAAAAAATTTATTTTTTAAAATGCTTTTAGAATATTTTGGTGTCTTGATTACAATAAATTGTGGAACAATGAAAATACTGTCTTTTTCGATCGTAGTTATATTTTTCTTATTTTCATTTTGATCTTTTTTCAATTCATTAGCAAGGAAACATTGACCTTTACAAGTTGGTATTTTATCAAACCTGTTAATACATATATTAGATGCAATATATTCTCTGTTTACTTGAAATAAAGTAATTGTCCAAACGCTTTTAGTAGTTTGAAAAATAAAAATGAAAAGTATAAATAAGCAAAGGAGCTTTTTCATTTTGCAAATATATTCATTCTTTTAATAAAATTTCTATATCATGAATTAATCTATTTGTTTCTTTTTCATTTGTGCCATCATAAACACCTCTTATATGTTTGTTTTTGTCAATTAAAAGTAAACCTCCACTATGTACATAACCTCCTGGTTCCTTTGAGTCTTTATATGCAATGGTAAAATAATGTTGTGTAGCTAAATTATAAATTTCCTCTTCATTTCCTGTTACAAAATACCATTTATTAGCATTTATGTTTAGGCTGTTTGAATAGGCTTTTAATTTATCTACAGTGTCATTTTTTGGGTCAATGGTGTGAGATATAAATTTTATTTTGTCTTCATGTTGAAATACATCATACACTTTTTTTAATTCTTTAGACATCATAGGACAAATTGTAGGACAGTTCAAAAAAATGAAATCTGCAACATAAATTTTTTCTTCAAAATTTTTTTCTGTAAGAATTTTTCCATTTTGATTTGTAAATGTAAAAGCGGGTATTTTAGGAAATGTTTTCTTTCCATTTTTGGCAACAGGTTTTCCTAGAAAAGGTAATTTTTTTTCTTGGTTGCAACTAAGAAAAAAAGTGACTAATAAAAATAAATAGTTTAGTTTTTTCATTTTATTAAAATTAATCCATTCCTTCTATTTTTACACTTAGAGTTCCTGATGTTGCTATAAATGCTATTATAGCTTTTTCGTTTAAATCCATTTTTTCAAAAATAAAGTCGTTTAATTTTCCATTGATGAAGACTCCCTTCATTGGTGAATAATTGTTTAAATAAGGGAGCATGTTTTTTTTACCTTCTTCTAAATTTGATTTAATCGAGTATTTACAGTTTTCTTTAATTTTGTTTAATATAACACCTTGTAATAACCAATTGGCTGTTTTGGTTAAGATTCCTTTTGTGTTTAAAACATAATCTAAATCATCAAAATATATTTCTTTTGTTTCGGTATTATATTTTGGGGTTCCAATTAAATAAATAGTGCCAGAAACACTACCTAACATCTCTAATGAAATAATCATTTTTTCATCTTTATACCAAAGGTCTACTTTTTGAATAGTTATTTTTCTTTTGCCACTACCAAATTCCTGACCAGAAAAGTTTTTGGTTATAATTCTACTAGCACTTTCATAGGTTGAAACAGCAGCTATGGATACATTAAAATCATTTGGTATTTTAGAAACTGCTTTTATAAGTATTTTAGTTTTGTCAAAGGTGTTTTTAGGTTTGTCTCCTACCATGGTTTGCATATCGCATTTTACACCTAAATTTAAAGTGATTTTAGATTTGTTGATTACTGCTGGTGTGCTATAGATTTCTTGTGGTATTAATTTAAACCATGTTTCATAGGCTTCATTTGCAAGAAAAGGAACAGACAATGTTTGTAAAACAGAAAAAACTTGTTCTTTAAAATCGCAACTTTTATCAATAGCTTCATCAATTTTTTTAGCTA
>CAYNNB010000016.1:5747-38419 GCA_964398425.1 uncultured Flavobacterium sp. | reverse complement strand
GGCCAAAAAAAGATTTATTTTTACAAAAATATTTAAAGTTATGAGTTCAGAAAAAGAAGCCAAATTAAAAGCCTTACAATTAACGTTAGACAAGTTAGACAAAACCTACGGTAAAGGAACAGTAATGAAAATGGGAGATTCTGCTGTTGAAGAAGTAGAAGTTATTTCATCAGGTTCATTAGGTTTAGACCTTGCCTTAGGAGTAGGTGGTTACCCAAAAGGGAGAATCATTGAAATTTATGGTCCAGAATCATCGGGTAAAACAACGTTAACACTACACGCCATTGCTGAAGCTCAAAAAGCTGGAGGAATTGCTGCTTTCATTGATGCAGAACACGCATTTGACCGTTTTTATGCAGAAAAATTAGGTGTTGATATTGACAATTTAATTATTTCGCAACCGGATAACGGAGAACAAGCCTTAGAAATTGCAGAAAGTTTAATTCGCTCAGGAGCTGTAGATATCGTGGTAATCGACTCAGTTGCCGCCTTAACGCCAAAAAGTGAGATTGAAGGTGATATGGGAGACAGTAAAATGGGATTACATGCCCGTTTGATGTCACAAGCGTTGCGTAAATTAACCGGAACTATTCACAAAACAAACTGTACCGTTTTCTTCATTAACCAGTTACGTGATAAAATTGGAGTTATGTTTGGTAATCCCGAAACCACTACAGGTGGAAATGCCCTGAAATTCTATGCCTCGGTTCGTGTTGACATTCGTAAGTCGTCACAAATTAAAGACGGTGAAAATGTAATAGGTAACCGTGCAAAAGTGAAAATTGTTAAAAACAAAGTAGCACCACCTTTTAGAACAGCCGAGTTTGACATTATGTATGGCGAAGGGGTTTCTAAAGTAGGAGAAGTATTGGATTTAGCCGTTGAATTTGAAATCATCAAAAAAAGTGGCTCTTGGTTTAGTTATGGTGAAACTAAATTAGGACAAGGTAGAGATGCTGTAAAACAATTGATTAAAGACAATCCTGAATTAATGGATGAAGTAGAAGCAAAAATCAAAGAAACTTTGAAAGAGCAAGAATAACAAAATTAAGAATCCCGATTTTCGGGATTTTTTTTATTTATAACGCAACCTTTTTAAGTATCTTGCATCTTATATAAACAAAACTAAAAATAAATCATGAAAAAAATAGTTGCTTTTTTGAGCTTATTTCTAATAGCAATTTCTTGTTCTGTTGACGATGATCAACCTAATGTACATTACGAATTAGTTCCTGTAGAAAGTGTAAATTTAGAGGACACTTTAACCGTTGGTTTAGTTAATAACATTGAAATAAATTATAAAAAACCTTCAACTTGTCATGGATTTGATGGTTTTTATTATGAAAAAAACGGTTTTGAGCGAATTATTGGTGTGCAAAACTATGTAATAGAACAAGACGATTGTCAACCGATTACAAATATAACTAGACAAGAAGTATTAAAATTTAAGCCCACCGAAGTTGGAACATATACTTTCAAATTTTGGCAAGGAAAAGACACTAATGGAGACGATATTTTTCTAGAAATAGAACGACCTGTTGTTATTAATTAAACTTTACTTTTACACCTTTGTAAATGCTTGAAAAACTCATAAATGAATGTAAAAAAAATAATACTCAAGCACAAGAACAGCTCTACAAGCTTTTAGCCCCAAAGTTGTTTGCCGTTTGTTTGAAGTATTCAAGAAATTATGAGGAAGCACAAGATCATTTACAAGAAAGTTTTTTAATTATTTTTAATAAAATTGTACAGTTTAATTATCAAGGATCTTTTGAAGGTTGGGCAAAAAGAATTGTGGTGAATTATGTTCTTCAACAATATAGAAGTCAAGGCGGATTTTTCGAAATCATTTCAGAAAAAATTCCAAATGAAGAAGAAATCGAAATAGATAATGAGGAAATTTCAATGGATTTTTTGTTAAAAATAATTCAAGAATTACCTGATAGATATAGACTTGTTTTCAACTTATATACTATTGATGGTTATTCACACAAAGAAATTGCACAAATGCTTGAAATTTCAGAGGGGACGTCTAAATCAAACTTAGCAAGAGCTAAAATGATTTTGAAAGAAAAAATAAAACAATCATCCACTATTTTTTCTAAAATTAAATGAAAGAAAACAAAAATATAGAGCGCTTATTCCAAGAAAAGTTTAAAGAATTTGAAGTTTCCCCACCAGATATTGTTTGGGAAAACATCCAAGAAAAACTTCAATCTGATAAAAAGAAACGCCGCTTGTTGCCACTTTGGTTGAATGTAGGTAGCATCGCAGCGTCTTTTGCGGTACTTTTTACTTTACTTTTTTTATTACTTAAAGAAGAGCCTTATTTAAACTTTAAACCTAATATTAACAATAGGAAATATCCAAGTACCATAACAAAATCTAATCAAGAAATTAAATCAGAAACGAATGAAATTACAAATATTTCAAACAAACAAAATAGAATTGAAATAACTGCTTCTTCAAGGCTAAGAATAAATCAAAATGACGCTCCCCATGAGTCAAATCTTACTAGAAAAAACAACCAGAAAAGAACAAAAACATCATTTGATTTAAATGAATATAATACTAATTATGTCACAACTTACTCAGACCATTCTTCTTTTGAAACTTTGACAAAAGAAAAAAAACCGGCTGTAAAAGAACTTCACCATAATCAGAAAAACAAAAATTACATTTCAAAATCAAGAAAAGCTACTTTTATAGCTTCTGAAAAAGAAGTTATTCTTGCCACTAATGAAAAAAGCGAACTAAAAAACACCAATCTAGACGAGCCAAAGCAGATTTCATTACTTTCGGATTCTAATCTTTCAACAGCCAAAATAAAAATTGATTCCTTTGGTATTGCTACTCTTTCTAAATCCGATTCGTTACCATTGGTACAAGTAAAAAAAGAAGAAAACCCGTTGGAAAAATTGCTAAAAGAAAAAGAAGAAAAAATGGCTGATGAGAAAGAAAAACTAAGTAAATGGGCGATTAACAGTTTTGTTGCGCCTGTTTACTTTAATTCTTTTGCTCAAGGTTCGCCTATTTCTGAAGAATTTATCAATAACACTAAAAAATTTAACAATTCCATGAGCTTTGGAATCGGAATTGCTTATCAATTAACCACTAAACTTTCTATCAAAACAGGAATTAATAGCCTTTCTTTAGATTATGATACACAAGATATAGCTTATTACACGAGTTACAAAGATCAGAGTAACACAAGAATTAATATTGAGAGAAATCAAAATAGTAAATACCTCGTTCTAGAAAACCAAAAAAAAATATCGGTTAATTTAATTGAAAATCAAGTTTTGGCTTCTGGTCAAAATGAAGGATATTTGAATCAAAAAATGCAATATATTGAAGTCCCTGTTGAACTTTCCTACTCGCTAGTAAATAAAAAAATTGGTGTAGCCTTAAAAGGAGGTTTTAGTACTCTTTTATTAACCGAAAATAAAGTTTCTATCATCTCTGAAACGCAACAAATGGAAATTGGTAAAGCAACAAACTTAAATAATATGCATTTTAGTTCTAATATTGGTTTAGGATTTAGTTATAATTTCAAAAGAAGATTCCAAGCTAACCTCGAACCTATGTTGAAATACCAAATCAACGCTTATAATTCCAACACTGGAAATTTTAAACCATATATAATTGGTATTAGTACAGGTTTAACTTATAAATTTTAGAAAATTGGGTTAGTTATAAATTTAGTTAAGGTGTTTCAATTCTTTGTCTAATAATGGATTGAAACTGAAAAAGCACCTCGCCAAAGGTGCTTTTTTACGTTAAATCATTTTCTAAATCTGTTAAAATTAATTCTCTTACCTGATGCTTAACCGTGTTTTTGTTTTCTAAAGTCAATCCTTTTGTATAAACTGGAGGATGAATTTTAGCTCGCATTTTTCCAGGTGAACCACTAAAAAAAGTATAAGAAAATCGTTTTTTATTATCATAAAAAGTCATAGGTAAAATAGCCAATTCATGTTCAATAGCAATTCTAAATGCGCCGTCTTTAAATTCGTCTAAAATAATATGTTCTTCAGGCACACCTCCTTCAGGAAAAATACAAATACTAAGTCCCTGATTAATTCTGTTTTGAGCTCGTTGAAAAACCTCATACCTACCTTTACTACTATTACGATCTACCATTATACAAACACGTTTATATATGAAACCGAAAAGCGGAATGTTTTGTAATTCTTTTTTACCAACAAAAACAAAAGGATGATTCTGAACGGCAATCAACATCAACATAATATCAGTCATAGATGTATGATTGGCTACAAGCATATAACTTTTCCCTTCTTCAAAATAATGTTGACCTTCAATTCTATACCTAAATCCCATCCCAATTAAAACAATTTTTGCCCAAAAACGCGCAATTTTAAAAAAGAAAGGATATGTTTTCTCTTTATAAATGGTAATAAAAATAAAAGGAAATAAAACAAGAATTGATACTAAAACCAACAAATAAAACCAAATTCTATACAAGAATGTTAACGGATATGTAATAAAGTTCATCTAGGTTGAGTTATTAGAAACACAAATATAGGATTTCCATCGACATCACCACGTGTCTTCCGCTTTATCTTTTTCCCCTTCTTTATCCATTAAAAAAAGGATGCCGCTTCAACCACGGTTAAACTTAAAATTATCAATTCCATAATAAATATGGTATAAGGAACTTTCTGTTTTTCACTAATCGGTGTATCTTTGCAAAAAACAAACAAGTATTATGTCAAAAATTTTAACAGGCGTACAAAGTACGGGTACCCCACACTTAGGAAATTTGTTAGGAGCTATTTTGCCTGCTATTGAAATGGCAAATCATCCAGCCAATGAATCATTTTTATTTATTGCCGATTTACATTCGGTAACTCAAATTAAAGATGGTAAAACATTACGTGAAAACACCTATAGTGTTGCGGCAACTTGGCTTGCCTGTGGTTTAGATGTAAATAAAGTTGTTTTTTATCGTCAGTCCGATGTGCCTCAAACGGCTGAATTATCTTGGTATTTAAGCTGTTTCTTTCCTTTCCAACGTTTAACATTGGCGCACTCTTTTAAAGATAAAGCCGACCGTTTAGACGATGTAAATGCCGGATTATTTACCTATCCTATGTTAATGGCTGCTGATATTTTATTGTATGATGCAGAGTTTGTTCCGGTAGGAAAAGATCAATTACAGCATTTAGAAATTACCCGCGATGTAGCTTCACGTTTTAATCATCAAATGGGTGAAACTTTTGTTTTACCAGAAGCTAAAATAGATGATAATGTAATGATTATTCCTGGTACCGATGGGGAAAAAATGAGTAAATCGCGTAACAATTACATCAATATTTTCTTAGATGATAAAGCGTTATTGAAACAAATCAAAACCATTCAAACAGATAGCACACCTTTAGAAGAACCTAAAAATCCAGACACATGTAACGTGTTTGCTTTATATAAATTATTAGGAACTCCAGAACAAGTAGCCGCTATGCGAGCGAATTATGAAGGCGGAAACTACGGATATGGGCATGCTAAGCAAGCATTATATGATTTAATTGTAGAAAAGTTTGCAAAAGAAAGAGCACAATACACGCATTATATGAACAACCTTGAAGAAGTGGACCAATTACTTTTTGAAGGGGCCAAAAAAGCAGGAATAGTTGCTGATGGTGTATTAAAAAGAGTTCGAGAAAAACTAGGATTTTAATAAAAAAATGAAGCCGTTCAATTGAACGGCTTTTTTTATATTGCTTCAAATAATTTTCCGGGTAACGGTCTTATTACACCTTTTAATTCCATATTCAATAAATGAGTACTCACTTTAAAAATGGGTAAATCACATTGTAAAGCAATTAAGTCCAATAGTTCTTTTCCATTTTTTACTAAAAAATCATATATTTTTTGTTCTTCTTCTTCTAAAGAAACAAATAATTGTTTTTGAATTACTTTCTCTTCTTTTTTGGATGCAACATCCCAATTGAGCATATAAACCAAATCAGCTGCACTGGTTAATAAATGAGCGCGTTGTGTTTTAATTAAATTATTACATCCTTGACTATATTTATCTGTACTTCTACCTGGAATTGCAAAAACATCTCTATTATAATCATTAGCCACATTTGCGGTAATCAAAGAACCGCCTTTCTCTGCACTTTCAATTACAATAGTAGCCTCACTCATTCCAGCAACAATTCTATTTCTTTTCACAAAATTTTCTCTATCTGGATTTGAAGTACTCCAAAATTCTGTCATAAATCCACCATGTTCCTCCATTTTAGCAACATATTTTTTATGCGTTTTAGGATAAATCTGATTTAACCCATGAGCCAAAACACCAATGGTTTGTAAGCCTTGTTCCATAGCTGCTTGATGAGCCACAATATCCACTCCATAAGCAAAACCACTCACAATAACTGGGTTTAAAGGAGCTAAATCCGCTAAGAGTTTTTTTGTAAAATCTATTCCATAAGAAGTAATCTGACGTGTCCCAACGATACTTATTAACCGCTGACTTTTGAGATTAATATGACCGCTTTGGAATAATAATACGGGGCCATCAATACAATGCTTCAATCTCTCAGGGTATGCCGAATCTAAATAGCTAACACTATTAATTGCATGATGTTCTAGAAAAAATAATTCTTGCTCTGCTTCTTGAAGTGAATAAGGGCGTTGGAAATTTTTATACAACGTTTCGCCAACTCCATCAATAGCTAAGAAAGATTTCTTTTTTGCTTTAAAAATGGCTTCGGCAGAACCAAAGTGAGACAATAACTTTTTGGCAACAATGTCGCCCACACCATCTACTCGCAACAAGGCAAGTAAATGCAATAATTCATTTTGTAACATGGCGTATATAGTATTAAAAGGCTTATAATTAAAGTACAAATGTAATTAAATCGTTTTAAATTATCAAATGAATTCCTATAGGAAAACAAGCCTTTCAAATTGTTAATAAAAATTGTTGATAAAATTTTGATTTCGACTTTGATTAGTTAATTTTGCTTTTATGAAGATTGAAAAATACATATCGGCTTTATTATATAGATACCAGTGTGTTACCGTTCCTGGATTTGGCGCTTTTTTAACTGAATGGCAGTCAGCTCAGGTAATTGAAGGACAACATTCATTTATCCCGCCTAGAAAAATTGTATCTTTTAATTCCAATATTAAAAGTAATGATGGCTTATTAGCTAATCATATTTCTTTAACAGAAAAAATTAGTTATGATCAAGCTTTGTCAAAAATTAACTATCAAACCAATTTTTGGATACAACAGCTTCTAAACAAAGAGACTCTTTTTTTAGAAAATATTGGTGAAATTTTAGTTAATAGTGAAAACAACTGGGTTTTCAAACCTAATCACGCGATCAATTACTTAACTGATTCATTTGGACTTTCTAGTTTTAATTCTCCTGAAGTCATTCGTGAAGAAAAAATTGTAGAAAAAAATATTGAAACTCCTGTTGTACCATTAACATCAATTACTGAAGTAAATGAAGAAACAGAAGTATTCGAATCAACTAATTCAAAAACAAATACCACTTGGTTAAAATATGCTGCAGCTGTGGCTATTTTTTCCTCTGCGGGAACATTTGGATACAAGTATTATTACGATTACTCTATCAATCAACAAACCGTTTTAGTTGAAAAAACAGTACAAGAGCAAGTCAATAAAAAAATACAAGAAGCCACTTTTATTATTCCAAATCCAAAACAAGTCGTAGATTTAACTATTGAAAAACCAATCGTTAAACCCTATCATGTTATAGCTGCTGCTTTTAGAAGTGAAAACAATGCAAAAAAAGCCGTTAGGGATTTGATTCAACAAGGTTATACCCAAGCTCACGTACTACCAATGAATAAACACAATCTATTCCCTGTAGCCTTTGAAAGTTTTAGTTCCTTAAATGAAGCTAATAAATTGAAAAATAAAATCATAACCGAACAGCGAATCGATGCTTGGTTAAAAATAGATTAATCCCATTTTTTTGGGATTTTTTTATGCTTATTATTATTATTCGTTGTTATCTTTGCAAAAAAATTGAAAACAATGCAACCAAAATTTCCTCAAGATTCTTTAACTACACTTACTGATTTAGTTTTACCAGGAGAAACCAATCCTTTGAACAACTTATTTGGAGGTGAATTATTAGCTCGTATGGACCGTGCTGCTAGCATTACAGCTAGAAGACATTCCCGAAGAGTTTGTGTAACCGCTTCTGTAAATCATGTAGCTTTTAATAGAGCTATTCCCCTTGGAAGTGTGGTAACCGTAGAATCTAAAGTTTCGAGAACTTTTAATACTTCTATGGAAATATTCATTGATGTTTGGATTGAAGACCGCGAATCAGGAATTAAGAACAAAGCTAATGAAGCCATTTATACTTTTGTTGCTGTTGATGAAACTGGACGACCTGTTCCTGTTCCTCCGATTATTCCAGAAACCGATATAGAAAAACAACGTTATGAAGCGGCATTGCGAAGAAAACAACTAAGTTTAGTCTTAGCTGGAAAAATGAAGCCTAACGAAGCAACAGAATTAAAAGCGTTGTTTACAGAATAAAACAAAGCCTACTCATAAAGTAGGCTTTGTCTTTAATTAGCATTTTCTAACACATATTCGGGATAGGTTTCTTTTAGGTAGTCTTCTGCTTTGGATGGGATTTCAAACAAAACGATATAATCAATTAGATACATCGATACAATTAAAATACTGAAAAATAAGGCTTTGATTGTTCCAATTTGTGAATCAAAATCGACATGAAGTAATATTTGAATTGGGATATAACTCAACCCTGCAAATTGACTATAACCAAAAATAACTTCTTTAAAAAACCATTTTTTACCAGATACTTTTGCTATTTTTTTATATTTTATTCGTTTAAAAATTGTAGCAAACCAAAAAAACAATATAGCAACTATTAAAAAAGAATTAATTAAAATTCCAGCTTGCTTGCTTAAACTTAGTAACATATAAAAGAAAATTCCAACTGCTGAAAAAGTAGTTATGATTTTTGGAATCGTAAAAAAGGCTTTAAAATGTTGCCAAACAATTTTATTATATCTTTTATTTAAACTTACTTGTCGTTGTTCAACCACCTCCATAAATCCGAAAATGCCAAATTTTTTAAACTCCATGTGTAAGGCCTCTTCAAACGAAATTTTTGGATTTTCTTCGCATTGCTGTTCAATAGCATTGGCTAAATGATCTACTAATTCCGTTTGTAAATCATACCACTCTACATAATGTTGGCGGGTAAATTGGTAAAGACGGTCTATTTGTTGGGGCGTGAGTTTCATGCTAATTTATATTTTTTAACAAACTGATGGTGTTTTACAAAGTAATAAATCGTAAACGGAAAATTAACTAAGACTAAAAACCCAATGAAATTAGCGTAAACAAAGGACAATTGGAATACAAAAAACCAAGCAAACACTAATAAAACAGGCATATAAAAATAATCAAAGTGGAAACGATAACTGGTTTTTACCTTTTTGTTGTTCATTAATCTACGCAACAGAAAATAAACACTCCCGCAAAAACCAACACTATATTTAAATACTGTTTGGTTTTCGTTTAAATATTTTGAAAATAAAACTGCAGCAATAATCGCAAAAATAAAAACCACTCCGTAGTGAAAAGCTACTTTATTTTTGATCCTCTGAATTACAAAACTTGGAAACAAGCGTTCGTTACTTATTAACCAATATTTTTTTACTTGTAACTCATTTTCCCATGGTTCGACAGCTAATAAAAAAGCATTATCAAAAGGAATTTCTTTTTCCTTCATCAATCCTTCTGTAGCAGTGGCCAAATGCTCTTTTATTTCTAGTTTGAAATCAAGAAAATCGAGTTGGTGTTGCTCTAAATAGCGATCGATAGCATCGAGTTGGGATAGGATTATTTGCACTTTAATTGATATTTATTAATAAACTGTTGGTGTTTATAAAACGTATGTAATTGAAAAGGAGTCAGAATTAATAGCAATGAGAAACACAAATAATTAATAGAAGCACTAGATAAAAAAACCATGTAAAATTGAAAAAGAAATAAAAGATAAAAGTTTTGTTTGAATTGGTAAAAATAACTGGTTTTTATTTTCTGAAAATACATTTTAAGCCAAAATACAGAGTAAACGGCAAGAAAACAACTATATATTATAGTAGAATATTTGGAAAAGAACATAGAATCATTGATACCCTGTTTGTAATTTTGAAAGAAATAAAAAGATAAAATCATAAAGAAAACCAAAGTTGTATTATAAATTAAAAATCGTTTAAATAATTTTTGAATCACAATTTTAGGAAATGATTTTTTATTGCTTATTAGCCATGATTTTCTTGATATAAGCTTTGATTTCCAACATTTTAACACATATACTAAAGAGGCATCAAAAGATGTTTCTCCAGAACTCATATTCTCTTCAACCTGACAAGCAATATGGTCTTTAATCTCTAATTTAATATCGAGAAATTCTAATCCTAATTCGTCTAGAATAACATCTATTTTATCTATTTGTTCTACTGTCAACTTCATCTTAATAACTCAATTTAGGATTCACAATCGTTTGCATATTTTTGATAAATTCTTCTAATTCAGCCAATCTGTTAACAGTTTCTGTAGTGCCTTTTTCAGTAAGTTTATAGTATTTTCTCAGGCGATTGTCTACTTTTTCTACCTCAACATCTAACAAGCCATCGGCTTCTAATTTATGCAACGCAGGATACAAAGCGCCTTCAGTAATATTCAATTCACCCTTAGTAATTTCTTTTACTTTCTGCGTGATTTCATAACCATACATTCTACCTTTCTCTTCCAGAAGCTTCATAATGATGGTATTCAAACTGCCTTTGTATAATTGTGAGTTCTTCATAAAATTAAAATTTCAAAAACAAATATACATAATATTCTTATGCATAAAATACTTAAGTATATTTTTTTTTGAATCTATTTTAACAAACCTATGTCCAATATTCTTGATAAGTAGTATTTTTACAAAAAAAAGAATGAACTTTTATAAATTAAAAATACAAGAAGTAAAAAGAGAAACACCAAGTGCTGTTTCCATTGTTTTTCACGTTCCAGATGAATTAAAACCTTTCTATCAATTTACAGCTGGACAGTACGTTACCTTAAAACTCACATTAGACGGAAAAGAAGTTAGAAGAGCCTATTCTATTTGTGCTGCTCCTAAAAGTGGAGAGTTACGAATTGCTGTAAAAGAAGTAGCTAATGGTTATTTTTCAAAATTTGCAAATCAAAAACTAAGCGCTGGGGATTTGTTAGAAGTAAGCGTCCCAGAAGGCAAATTTACTTTTGAACCTCACGTTGATTGTCAAAAGTCATATGCTGCTTTTGCTGCTGGAAGTGGGATTACACCTATAATTTCAATAGCCAAAACGGTGTTAATTGAAGAGTCTAAAAGCACTTTTATATTAGTTTATGGCAATAAAAAACCAGAAGAAACTATTTTCCATGATACATTAATTCAATTACAAAAAGAATATTTAGGCCGTTTCTTTGTTCATTTTGTTTATAGTCAAACCAATGTAAATGATGAGTTATTTGGAAGAATCGATAAATCTGTTGTCAATCATGTTTTGAAAAACAAACATGCTGACTTAACATTCTCTAAGTTCTATTTATGTGGCCCCGAAGAAATGATTAATACTGTTTCTG
Organism: uncultured Flavobacterium sp.; assembly: GCA_964398425.1. GTDB lineage: Bacteria > Bacteroidota > Bacteroidia > Flavobacteriales > Flavobacteriaceae > Flavobacterium. The sequence continues at coordinate 26,745 of CAYNNB010000016.1, read as the reverse complement.
GGGTTTTGAAAGAACACAATATTTCTGAAAAAGACATCAAGTTTGAATTATTTGGCACCTCATCAAATGAAACAATAGCACCTACAAATGAAATGATCGAAGGGCATTCTCAAATAACAATACTAGTTGATAGTGAAGAAACAACTTTTGAAATGAGTCAAAAACAAACCATTTTAGAAGTGGCTTTAAAACACGGTTTAGACGTGCCTTATTCATGTCAAGGTGGTATTTGCAGCAGTTGTATTTGTAAGGTAACTGAAGGAACGGTGACTATGAAAAAGAATCAAATCTTAACAGAGGAAGAAATTGCAGAAGGTTTGACTTTATCTTGCCAAGCTATACCAACATCATCAAGTATCAAAGTTAATTTTGATGAATTATAAAAAGAAAACTAATTAAAATACCCTGAAAAAGTAGATGCTGTTTTTGGGGTATTTTTTATGGAAAAAGCGTCATCTAATTCAGCTCTCTTGTTATTTTTTGTATAATTGTTTTAGGTAAAATAGTCCTCATCACCTCTTTGTAACCTTCTACTTTTTTATTTCCATAAACAGATGTTGGCAATAAAGGATATTGTAATCTATCAGAAGTCAAACAAAAATCAACTGGTTGGTTAAAAGGTATAAAACCCGCATAAGGATGTGTGGCTCCCCAAAGTGTGATAACTTTCACACCTAACATAGCGGCTATATGTGCATTTCCAGAGTCCATCGAAAGCATAAGATCTAAATTAGAAATTACCCCTAACTCTTGTTTAAATTTTAATTTTCCGGCTAAAACGATTACATTTTTGTGTTGGTTTTGTAATTGATTTAGCAACTGAATTTCTTTATCACCACCACCAAATAAGAAAATTTTTTGATTTTTGTTTTCAGCTAAACCATCAATAACTTGCTGCATTAAATCGATTGGATATACTTTACTTTCATATTGAGCAAAAGGTGCAATTCCAATCCAATTTTGATTTTTTGTTCCGGTGATGGAAAGAATTTCTTCTGACAAACTCTCTTTTTCTGGGAATTGAGGATTCGTTAAATCAATTGAAAATCCGAGTTGCTTGAATGTATCTACATGCCTTTCGATCATTGATTTAACAGGTGCAAAAACTTTATTAGTTAAACTAGTCAGGGCTTTCTTTTCGGCTCTCCCTTTATTCGTTGCGGCAACTTTTTTTCCGCTTAGAGCAAATAAGCTTCGAACAACTTTAGAACGAAGTACGTTGTGTAAATCTGCAACTACATCTATTTGCAAGGTTCTCAAATCAGAAAACAACTGAAATATGCCTAAAAACCCTTTGTGACGTTTTTCTAAATCCACACCAAAAAAATTCACATTTGAAATGTCTTCAAAAAAAGGTTGAAAAAAAGGACGAGAAACCACCGTTATCTTCACTTCTGGATGTTGTTCGACTAATGCTCTAATTACAGGTACTGTCATGGCAACATCTCCCATGGCGGAGAGCCGAATGATTAAAATATGTTCCTTAGTTGGCATAAGCTTCAATAAAAAACCATTAAGAAAAGAAACTAGATTCTCCACCTAATGGTTAAAAATATAAAAAACAGTTTATTTTTTATTTTGATACAACACCGGATTTAACTCCTCGTCGTTATACATTTTCATTTGTTTATACACTTTCATGTATTTATCGCCATTAGCAATATCGGTTAACAATTCACTAATTGAGATAAACATATCGTTCTTTTGTTCTAATAGTACGTTTAATTTTTCTTGACATTTTGCTCTGTGTTCAGCCGTTGCTTCAGCACGAGTTGCTTCTTCATTCATGTGATAAATTTTCAAAGCCAAAATTGACAAACGATCGATAGCCCAAGCCGGACTTTCTGTATTAATTTTTGCATTTGGTTTTACCTGTATTTCTTTATATTTATCTAAAAAATAACTATCGATGTATTCTACCATATCCGTACGTACTTGATTTGAAGCATCAATTTTACGTTTTAAATCTAAAGCCGCAACGGGATCTATATTAGGATCACGAACAATGTCTTCATAATGCCATTGTACTGTATCTACCCAATTTTTTGCATATAATAAATATTCTATAGTTCCTTTTTCATATGGATTAACAACTGGTTGATATACATCATCAATAACATGATAATCCTTGATGCTTTGTTCAAAAATGGGGTATGCAAATTCAGCGAACATAATTTAATAGATTTAATTTCTACAAAAATAACGTTTTTTTGTACTTTTACTTCAAAATGTTAAATAAACTTCATAATATGCACATTCATTATATTTCTGAACAAAACAGTATTTTAAATCATTTCTTAGCGCAAATTCGTGATATACATATTCAAAAAGACAGCATGCGTTTTAGAAAAAACATTGAACGTATTGGAGAAATAATGGCTTATGAACTGAGTAAAACCTTGGAATATAAAAATATTGATGTGCAAACACCTCTGGGCATCAAACATACTACTACCATAGCAGAACCTGTTGTACTTTGTTCTATTCTAAGAGCTGGTTTAGCCTTACATCAAGGATTTATGAATTTTTTTGATGATGCAGAAAATGGTTTCGTTTCTGCTTACAGACATCACTATGACAACGATGATAAATTTGACATTTTAGTCGAATACCAAGCAGCTCCTTCTTTTGAGGATAAAAATTTGATATTAATTGACCCGATGTTAGCTACTGGCCAATCAATTGTTGCTGTTTTAAACAAACTTCATTTAGAGCAAAAACCTAAAGAAATTCATATCGCCGTTGTAATTGCCGCACCTGAAGGAATTGACTACCTAGAAAAAAACCTACCTAAGAATTGTCATTTATGGGTAGCAGCACTAGATGATCAATTAAATGAAAAAAATTACATCTTACCTGGGTTGGGAGACGCTGGAGATTTAGCTTATGGAAGCAAACTATAATTGCAAAACAAACAAGCCCAAACCTACGGCAAATAAAATATAAATTGAGGCTTCTTTAAAATTGTTGTTCTCTAATTTTTCAAACATATTTGCACCTAAAATAGCTAAAGGAGCAAAGGAATAAATAAGCATATCATTGGTTTTGTTTTTTGATAATGCATAAATACCTATTGCTAATAAAAAAGAAAAATATATTTGCTTATAGGACGACTGCATGTTAAGGGGTTTGTTTTGATAATCCAAAATTTGAGAAGCAAAAAACAAAACAGAGATAGACACATAAGAGGCTAAAGCCATGTTCTCATAGGTGGTTTTGTGACCTGTAAAATCAAAACTCATCTGAATCATTTCTTGAAAATTAATTTCATATTCACCAAAAAAAAACAAACTAAAAAAGATGTGTAAAATCCAAACACAGAAAAGAGAAATAAAAGGAATTAACCAGTTTTTATAATCTTTTCCTGAGTGAAAAATAATAGAAATGAAAACTAAAACAATATAGGCTATGCTCCAAAAATGGAATAAAGCCGAAAAAAAAATCCAAAAGGATGCATCAAAAATTTTCTCCTTTGGCGAATTTAATGTACGCAGTGAAATCAATCTCCTCAAGGCTAATAAGAGAAAAAAATTAGACAACACAATTCTCCAATTTTCTAAAATACCAGGAAACATTAAAACAAAAATTAAAAACAAAAGAATGGCATAATTATCGTTTTTGGTCAGGGCATTCCTTAAAGAAATAAAATTAACTAATATAAAAGAAGCTATCAATAGTAAAAACACCGCTGACTCTTCCACTAATGATTCAGAGGTGAAAAAATCTTTTTCTCTAGTAAATTGAAACAAAAAAAAGGCAGATATAACAAAAAATCCAGTTAATACATAATTAAATGGTCGAGTTTTACTAAAAAGGCTTGCTAACATAAAGATATTTTATATTTTTGTAGTGTAAAATTAATCAAAAAAAAATGAAAGCGTTTTTCGAAGCTATACAATTCTTATTTGAAGAAATATTATTCTTACCGATGAACTTATTCAGAGAGTGGGAATTGACTAATTGGTGGGGGGCCAACATGATTAACTGGATTTTCATTATCATTTGTTGCTATTGGACTGTTTATTGGGTTAAACAATTAAACATTCACAAAAAGAACAATGAGGATAACCAAGATACTACTGCCCATTCATTCTTAAAATAATAAAAGATATAGGATTTGATTACAAATCAAATCCTATATCTTTTCTATAGTACATCTTATCAAAATTTAGTTTTTCTATATTTTGATAGGATTTTTTTGTGGCCTCTTTAAAATCATTTCCATAAGAAGTAACGGCAAGTACTCTACCCCCATTAGTTACAATTTGATTGTTTTCTAATTTTGTTCCGGCATGAAAAACAATAGAATCTTCTACATTTTCAAAACCAGTAATTACATCGCCTTTAGTGTAATCTTCTGGATAGCCACCAGCAACCACCATTACAGTAGCAGCGGTTCTAGTATCTAACTCAAAATCAAAGTCTACTAATTTTTCATTAGCCACTGCATTAAACAAACCTACTAAATCACTTTTAATTCGAGGTAATACTACTTCTGTTTCTGGATCACCCATTCTTACATTATATTCAATTACAAAAGGATCATTGTCAACTTTAATCAAGCCTATAAAAACAAATCCTTTATATTCAATTTGGTCTTTTTTCAATCCATTTATAGTAGGAATCACAATTCTTTCCTCTATTTTTTCCAGGAATTCAGCATCTGCAAAAGGGACAGGTGAAATAGCCCCCATTCCTCCAGTGTTTAATCCTTGATCTCCTTCTCCGATTCTTTTATAATCTTTAGCTGTGGGAAGAATTTTATAGTTATTACCATCCGTTAAAACGAAACAACTTAACTCTATTCCGTCTAAAAACTCTTCAATAACTACTTTAGCACTTGCCACGCCAAATTTGGCATTAACCAACATATTTTTCAATTCATCTTTAGCCTCTTGAAGGTCATTTAAAATTAGCACTCCTTTTCCTGCAGCTAATCCGTCTGCTTTTAATACAAATGGAGGTTTTAACGTTTCTAGGAAAGCAAATCCTTCATTCACTGTTTCAGCTGTAAAACTTTGATATCTTGCAGTAGGAATGTTGTTTTTCACTAAAAATTGTTTAGCAAATTCTTTACTTCCTTCCAATTTTGCTCCTTGTTTTGACGGTCCTATTACAGGTATCGCTTTTAATGCTTTATCATTTTTAAAAAAATCATAAACACCGTTAACTAATGGGTCTTCAGGCCCTACCACTACCATTTTAATATCTTCTTGTAAAACTAGTGTTTTAACGGCTTCAAAATCATTAGGGTTGATTGCAATATTTTTAGCAATTTGATGTGTTCCAGCATTTCCTGGTGCTACAAATAACTTTGTGCAAAGCGGACTTTGTGTTAATTTCCAAGCAAAAGCATGTTCTCTTCCACCTGAACCTAAAAGTAAAATATTCATGTTGTGTTGTTTTGGCAAAAATACTCCGTTTTCTTTTTAAAAAAAAATTAAAGTAAATCTAAAGAATAAGTCTAATCAAAGACTCTAAAATGCAAAAAAACTAAAAAAGATTAATATGCTTTCTCTTCGCCTTTAATAGCATTTATAACTGTTTTAAAAATAATTTTCAAATCTAAAAGAATCGTCCAATTTTCTAAATAAAAAATATCAAACCGTACTCGATTAATAATATCTTTTTCTGTTTCAACCTCTCCTCTATAACCATTTATTTGTGCTAAACCTGTTATACCGGGCTTTATAAAATGTCTAACCATAAATTTATCTATACTTTTAGCGTACATTTCTGTATGACTTACCATATGTGGTCTTGGTCCTACTACAGACATATCTCCTAATAAAACATTAAAAAATTGAGGTAGCTCATCGATACTTGTCTTTCTTATAAAACGACCTAATCTAGTAATTCTTGGATCATTTTTTTGTACCTGTTCTAAATCAGCAATAGGATTTAAACGCATAGATCTAAACTTGTAGCAAATAAATTCTTCATAATTTAATCCATTTCTTCTTTGTTTAAAGAAAATAGGGCCTTTAGAATCTAACTTAATTAATATAGCTAATAAAGGTGTTAACCAAGAAAGTATAAAAAATATTATCAAAACCGAAAATACGATATCAAAAATTCTTTTAAATCTTTTATTTACTTCCTTTTCTAAAGGAATAATTCTTAAAGAAATAATTGGAATATATCCATAATATTCTACAGCTAAATTTCTAAGAAGTGTATTCTTACTATCTGGTAATAATTTAATTGTCTTTAGGTTATTATCTGCAAAATTAATCAATTCTTCTACGTTTGAATTACTTAAAGAATTTAATGAACCATATATTTCATCTACTTTATTATCTAAAACATAGATACAAGCCTCTTCTAAACTTTCTTTTTTATTAGTTTTTAAATCAAATATTTTCATCAGATTATACCCATAATCTGGATTGTCATTGAAAAAATAGGCTAATTCTTCTACACTCTTACCGTTGCCAAAGATTACTACGTTTCTCAAATTTCCTCCGTAAAATAAACGATACTTACGTAATAAATAAAAAATTGAAAATTTTAAAAAAGCAACTGACGCAAAACATGTAAATGTATAATCCCAAACCTCATCAGTGGTTACATATTTATATTTGTAACCAACATAAGCAAAAGTAACTAAACTAATAAAAAAGAACTGTTTAATTAATTTTCCTAAAATTTGAGTTTCTTTAGTGTATCGATAAACCTCATAAAAACCAGAATAATAAGAGATTGCCAACCAAAAAACAGAAATAATGGTGTGATAACCAAAATTACTCATGGCAGGCCTCATACAAATCAAAACTAATAAATTTAGAAAAATTAAATCAATTAAGATTTGTATTGGTCTTATGTAACCTGAATATCTTCCTGTTTTTCTTTTCAATTAATAAATGTATTTAGAGAAATCTTTATGCTCTTCTTTTGCTAATTCTTCTGGAGATAATGACTTAAAATAATCATAAGTAATTTTCATCCCTTCTGATCTAGAAACTTTAGCTTCCCAACCCAAAATTTCTTTAGCTCGCGTAGTGTCTGGCTGACGTTGCATAGGATCATTAACAGGCAAATCTTTATAAATAATTTTTTGTGCTGTCCCAGTTAAATTAATAATTTCTTCAGCAAAATCCTTAATAGTAATTTCATCCGAATTACCAATATTTACAGGTAAATGATAGTCTGAATGCAATAATCTAAAAATACCTTCTATCTGATCATCTACATAACAAAAAGAACGAGTTTGACTTCCATCACCAAAAACAGTTAAATCTTCACCTCTCAAAGCTTGACCAATAAAAGCAGGGATTACTCGACCATCATTTAGTCGCATTCTTGGTCCGTATGTGTTAAAAATTCGAACAATCCTTGTTTCTACACCGTGAAAAGTGTGATAAGCCATTGTGATGGCTTCCTGATAGCGCTTCGCTTCATCATAAACCCCTCTTGGACCAATAGTGTTTACATTTCCATAATAGTCCTCAGTTTGAGGATGAACTAATGGATCTCCATAAACTTCAGAAGTTGAAGCAATCAAAATTCTTGCTTTTTTCACCCTTGCTAAACCTAATAAATTATGTGTTCCCATAGCTCCCACTTTTAAGGTTTGAATAGGAATTTTCAAATAATCTATAGGACTAGCTGGAGATGCAAAATGTAAAATATAATCTAATTGTCCTGGAACGTGTACAAACTTTGTAATATCATGATGATAAAATTCAAAGTTTTTTTCTTTAAATAAATGTGCAATGTTTTTTAAATCTCCTGTAATTAGATTATCCATTCCAATTACGAAATAACCTTCGGCTATAAAACGATCACACAAATGTGAACCCAAAAAACCTGCGGCACCAGTAATTAATATACGCTTCATGTAGTGTAATGTAGTTTTATTTCAATAACTTTTAGGTTAAACCCTTTTTAAACGAAAAACATTTGACTTTATTGTGCATAAATAAAGCAAAAAGTATTATAAAAAAACCAACCCCTCTTTGTCTCCAAAGAAAAGATTCTGTCAAAAATAAGCTTATCATTAGAACTGCGAAAGCAATATGTAAAAAATCTTTAGCTAAAAAGGCTTTACAAACATTACTAATCAATATAATTAATAAAAATAAAAGACCAATAATCCCTAGTTCTGCAAAAACTTGTATATATTGATTATGGAAATTATAATTTCCATACCCAGGATACAAATGATGCTCTTTTTCCTTTTCTTTTATTTTATTTTGAGAAGCATTTAAACCAAATCCTTTCCAAAAAATTGGATTTTCATGTAACATCTCATTAAAAATTCTAATTTGATAGACCCTAAAAGCCGTTCCTGGAAAATAATCATTATAAGTAAAGCGTTCTGTTTTCCAAGCTTGATATATACTAATATTGTTAACACCTTGTTTGTGATTTATTTCTACGCTATGTGATAAACTTTTCTCGGTATTACTAGTAAATTCAATGATAAATCGTTCTTTAATTTTATTAAATGAAAAAATAACGCCTAAAACAAGTAATAAAATGACTAAATTTCTCAATCTTAATCGATTAGCTATTTTTGAATAATAAAATAAATATAAAAGAATTAACAAAATGAATATAACAATTATGTTTTTTGATGAAAGTAATAAAATAAATATAAACAAAACCGATAAACCTATTTTTTCTATAATAGATTTAGTATCCTTGATAAAAAAATAAAAAAAGGCTAAAGCCATATATACTGATACGTGTATGGCATTAAGTAACCTTGGTACTAATCCAGTATCAATATCATTTTGAGGTCCATGATAAAAAAAAACACTAGAATCGAAAGAAATAAAATATCGAATGAAAGCACGTATTAAAAAATATAAAGCATAGATCAACATGCTATAGCTATAATATTTAAAAATAAGGTGTATTTGATTTCTTGTAAACTGTGGTAAAAAACTAAATGCTAAAGGAACTAATAACAATGTACTCTCTTTTGAAAGTGCCTTTATTGTGTTCTCTGGCTCATAAGACCAAAAATAGGAAAAACACATCCATATAAAAAATAATACTGGTAATATTAAATAAAAATTCCAATTCCAAACTAATTTTTTTCTAAATAAAATAACACTTAACAGAAAGAAAACTAAACAAATATTATTAATTGCTAATGAAGCAGGAAATGAAACCAACAACATTATAAATGGAATTAAAACAAGATTTTCTTTACTTTCTCTTGTTAATTCTTGCCAAGCAGGCCTCAAAAAATTGTAGATACTGTTCATTTATTTTTTTCCAATTAAAAGTCGAATCAATTGCTGAATAATTATTCTTAATCATTTGCAAGTTATTACTTTTTTTGATAGAATCTACGATATTCTTAACTTCTACTACATTTGAAAAATAAAATGCATTTTCCTGCAAAACACCTTTATTAAATTCGTTATCATGTGCTACCACTAAAGCTCCTGAAGACATTGCTTCAAGTAAAGAAGGATTTGTTCCGCCAACCGTATGACCATGAAAATAAAGATTAGAATAAAAACGCAAATGATTTAATGCATTTAAATTGTAAATAGCTCCTAAAAATCGAATACGTTTATCCGAAGAAAATTTATTTTTTAAATATTCCCCGTGTTTATTTTGATGGTTTCCAATTACCAATATAGGCATAGTTGTGTTGGATTGCGAATAACCATCCAACACCATTTCAAAGTTATTTTCAGGTTCAAAACGCGCCATAATCATGTTAAATTGGTATTCATTAACATCATACTCATTCAAAACTTCTGAATTATTTGCTTTAAAATTGTCTGCCCCATAAGCTATGTATTTGCTTGGAACATGATATTTTTGTAGTAAATAATTTTGAATACCTAATGAATCGGCGATAAGAAAATCACTGTTTTTAACTGCTAACTTTTCAGCCCATTTCAATGCTTGTTGAACAGGTTTTGAATACTTTGTTCTTTTCCATTCTAACCCATCCATATTGGTAATTACTACGGCATTTTTGGGGTGTAATTTGAACCAAACCGAACTACTAGTATAACCTAGTTGAAGTATAATATCAAAGTTCTTTTTTCTAGCGTCTAAAATACAATTTAGGTCATAAATAAATTGACCTATTGTTCCTATTTTATTTTCAGGGTCATGGCAATGAATTAATTTCACGCCTTTAAACTCCCTTTCTTGATAAGGATGTGTATGCGAATTATATACATAGACCTCATGCCCTTTTTCTGCTAAAAAAACAGAAAAAAACTCTGCAAATTGTTCAAAACCTCCGTAATGATTTGGAACGCCGCGTGTGCCTAAGATGCCTATTTTCATTTGATGGATTATTACAGCAAAAATAGTTTCTTTTACTAATTAATCCATGTTTTTTATTAATTTCTGCAAAACTAAAGCTGACTTTTTCCAAGAATATATTGTTTTCATCTCCTCAATTACAGAACATTCTGCCTTACTTTCAATAGCTTTTATTAATTTTTTATTTAAATCTTTCGTTGATTTTGGATTAAATAAATAATCTTGAATAAAACTAAAATCACTCATTGCTGTGGTGTTTGAACATATTGTTGGAATACCGCAAGCTAGAGATTCTAATGGCGGTATTCCAAATCCTTCTGCAAAAGATGGATAGATTGAAACCCTTGCTGCTCTTGTTATTGACAATAACTCTTGATCATTTATTTTTTCAATAACCACTATTTTCTGTTTAATAGAATTATCTAAACTAGAATAATATTGTTCATAATCAACATCTATTATGTCTAAACTACCAATAAAAACTAATTGAAACTTTTCAAAATGTTTATATTCTACAAAAGTTTTTAATAAGGTTAAATGATTTTTTCTTGGCTCTCTTCTACTAACAAATAATAAATAATTTTGTAAACCAAACTTTTTATAAACATCAATTTCAACTTTATTTTTATCAAATCGTTCAAAGAATTGATTTGCAACCGCATTTGGAGTGATGTAAACATTTTTAACTTTAAAATGTTTGCTAATTTGTTTTTGAGAATATTTAGATACCGTAAGATTGAAATCAGATATCCAAGAACTGAATTGAAATAAAATTCTGTTTTTTATTTTATATGTCAAAGGGAAGTATTCCGGATAATCTAAAAACAAAACATCATGTATTGTGTTAATATATTTACAAAGTTTTATTGGGGGAACAACATATTGAAAATGTGCAAAATCTATTTTATTTTTCTTAATAATTAATGGATATTCTATTAATAATCTTTTAAGTTTATTATTAGAGTTTAATTGTACATAATAAATATTTGATTGAATACCGAAAATGTTTTTTATGTTATTTATATCCAAAGCTGCAAAATAAAAATCTATACTTCCATCCTTTATTAATTCTAAATACAACCCTTTTAAATATGTGGTTGTCCCTTGGGGTTTGCTATCAAAAACATGTGCGTCAATAAGGATTCTCTTTTTATTTTTCATATCTCATTCCCTTTTTTGATTCTTGAAACGAAAAAGATAAAAAACCTCCCAAAATAAAAATAATGACATCCCTCTTATTATAAATCCCTGTTATAGTTAAAGTAGTAAAAAAATAACACAATCCAATTGAAGAAATCATTAAACTATTAAAATGATTATTTTTATATACATGTACGTAAAGTCTTTTTAGAAAAGACAATATTAATATTAATCCTACAATTCCAAATTTATAAAAAATGAAAACATACCCGTTGTGTATTTCAGAAATATATTTTAATCCTTTATCATCAGAAGTTAGTGGAGCTTTAAATTTTAAATTAACTTGAGATCCGTAACCATTTCCTATAATAAAACTACTTGGATTGTCTTTCATAAGTTCTATAGCCCTATTGGCTTCATAACCTCTCCAATGATCCCACAACTTTTTATGATCTTGTCTGTCTATTTTTGAAACAAAAATTTCTCCAGGAGCCATTTTCATCTTATACAAAAAACCCATTATTCCTTTTTCATTTCTATCAATATTTATATTAAATAAGAAAATATATAATATTGAAAACAACAACAATAATAATAATAAAATTTTAATTGCCTTTTGAGTAAATCTTGTAAATCCATATAAAGTAAGAAGTAAAATGCCAGCAATTATTAACATTGTTCTTGATAAATATAAAATACAGGATATAAATAAAATTAACTTAAATAAAAAATTATTTGATTTTTTTGCGAACAAATTGTCATAAAAAAATTTCCTATAAAAAAATAAAAAAATAATTGCAAATAGTTCTAAAAAATTATCTTTACCATATTCTCTAATCTCTGAAACATTACCAGTAATTAATCCTCCTGTAATAATTACGATTACTAAATGAATTATTGCTGAAATAAATCCTGTGTAAATAATAATTTTGATAAAATTCTTTTCTGTTTTTAATTTATTTGAAATGTAATAACCTAAACTAATACCTATAACAGGTTTGATTATCATAAAAAAATCTTTAAAAATAACTTCCAATTTGTAATAATTAAAAAAAGCGGGGACGAAAGGTAAGAAGATTAATATTATGATAGGAATTGTATTTTTCAATAAATTTAAATAAATCCTATTTTCAGTAACTACAATCAAAATTAACATTATTATTTGAATTACAATTGTAACTTTATAGGAGTTGATATAGAGTTGACATAAAAGTAATAATGCAAACAATATCGAATATATTCTCTGAATATTTAATTTCATAATTTAACCTTTTTTATAAATGAATTTACAGAGAGAGCCAAATTACAGAATAGTCTATAATAACCTGAATAATGTTTTGCTATAAAAATGCGATAACCATCTATCAAAAATCGATTTTTACTTTTATTAAACCCAACAAAGTGAATATAACTCAAAGAAGGAATAAAAATTACACGATAATTTTTTTTACGAATTCTTTTACATAAATCAACATCTTCTACATATAAAAAATAATCCTGATCAAAACCATTAATCTCTTCAAATACAATCCTTGGCATTAAAATAAATGAACCTGTTAGCCAATCAACTTCATAAAAATTTTTTTTAAATTTTCCTTTTTTAAATTCATTATTAATATAAAAAGAAAATCTCATCTTAAATAAATTAAAAATATTTGGAAAATTTCCCGCTGCATTAAGATATTCTCGTTTGTCATTTAGCATATTTATTCCTAAAGCCCCAATATCCTGATTTTGCTCCATGAAATAAATTAAACCAGAAATGTCTTCTAATAGAATTGTATCATTATTAAGTAATAAAATATATTTGCCTTTTGAATGTTTTATTGCTTCATTATTACCTTTTCCAAAACCTAGATTAATTTTAGATTCAATTAATTTTACATTTTTAAAATTACTTTTAATATAATTGCAACTATCATCTGTAGAGTTATTATCCCATATAATAATTTCAAATTGAACATCTTTTAAATTATTAAAAATACTATCTAAACAATCTTTAAAAAATCTTAATCCATTATAGTTCACTATTATTATTGATAATTGCATATCTAGAAAAATGTGTAAAATCCTAATCTCTTTTTTATAACTATAACAAAGATAACGTTTACAAAGACACTAACAATAAAATTTGAAGTTGCAGCTCCCTCAAAACCATAAATTGGAATAAAAATTAGACATAAAAATAGATTTATTAAAAAACAAAAAAACAAAATATTTCTCACTGTTTTTTCAGAACCAGTCATATTAAGAATTTGATCTACATTTCCTGTCATTGCATTAAATAATGCCCCAGAAGTAATAATAAGCAATGCTATATAACCTTTATAAAAATCTTTACCAAAAAAAGTTAATATTTCTTTACCAAAAAAGAAAATAAAAACAACCAATGGTAACGTTAATATTATTGTAATTCTGGTTGTTCTATTAATAATTTTTTTTAATAATAATAATTTTTTTTGTGCATAATATTTGGAAATATCTGAGAGGATTAGAACTCCTGATGCATTTATAAAAAAAAGTGTTAATGTTCCAATTTTAAAAGCGGCATTATAAATTCCTATATTTTCCTCTGTTTCATATTTCCCCATAATTAAAATATCAGTCCAACTTAATAACATAATAAAAAAGCCACTTATCATCATTGGTAATGATTTGTCTAAAATAACTTTAGATTTAATACCTACAACTTCATACTCTCGCTCTTTAAAAATAAAAAACATCGCTAAAATAACATTTATTGCTATCGAAATATTATAGGCTACCATTATAAAATAACCTCCAAAATTCAACAACTTAACAATTAGCAGTAATATTAAAAAAAATAAATTTGGAAAAACAAAATATAGCAACCCATACTTTATATAGCTATTTATAGATAAAAAATAGTTTACATTTATTTCGTGTATAATTGAAAAGAAGAAGAAAATGAAAACAGATTTCAAATACGGATCTAAATCGGCTTTACCATACATTAAAGCAATATCATTTGAAAGAAAAAACAATAGAATAGAAGGAATTAGAGCAATAAAAAAAGCTATCTTTATTGATTTAATTAACAAGCCTTTATTCTTTTTTAAAGAATCAAAAGTCCCTGTGAATGCAACAAATGCTGCTGGTAAGCCTAAAGAAAAACACATTACCAAAAGCTGATTTATTGTTAACGATAAAGAAAATAATCCATAAGAAGAACTCCCAAAAACATTAGTTATCAATAATGTAACTATAAAGTTTAAAAACATTCCAAAGAATTTAAATAAAAAGACACTACCCTTTGAAATAAAAACTTGTTTTTTTATAAACAAAAAAAAATTATTGATTCTTTGCATATTTTACTGTACTCTTTTACAGATTCTAAAATCTTTTAAGCCTATTTGCTAAATATAAAATAATTTTGAACAGAAAAAAACTCTTCAAAATAACCTAAAGTACATTTATTAATAATTTTTGCGATTGAACTTGCTTTATATTTTTTAATAGAACCCTCAGATTTTTTCAATTTCAAATTAGCTTTATTTGCTAACTTCACCATGTCTTTTTTACAATAAAATCTTGCATGTGTATAATCAAAAATTCCATTGTCTTCATATTCAAAAGAACCTTTTAAAAATATTTTTACAAAAGCAGAATAATGCCTAATATTTGGGAGACTTATAAGTATTTTACCATCATCTTTTAAAAGTGATTTTAACTTTTCTAAAACAGGTAATGGTTCATTGATATGTTCTATAACATCTGCTAAAATAATTAAATCAAAATAATTTTTATAATTGGAAAGGTTAATATTACTGATATCTCCAAAAATTAAATCGTCTAATTTTTTATATTTTTCAATATTCTTTAAGTCTTTGAATAATTCTACTCCAACTACTTCAGAAGCTTCTTTATGTTGTTTTATATAGTATAAAGTTTCTCCATATGCTGCTCCCACTTCTAAAACCTTCATTCCTTTAAAGTTTCCAAAAAAAGTTATTAAGTCATGTCGTACATTACCGTAATATCCTTGCTTTTTATCTTCGTAATTCATATAATTATATATAACTAAGAAAACTTACTTTATTATTTCTAGAACAGAGCAAGCCCACTTTTCCCAATTTAGTTTATCTTCATATAGTTTTCTCGAAGATATACTTATTTTTTTATATTCTGATTCATTTTCAATTAATTTCTTTACAACATTGAAATAATCATCAGCTTTAGCATTTTCATCTAAACAATACCCATTTATTCCATTATATACTGCGTTACTTATTCCGCCAGTATTTCTGGTAATACTTGGTATTCCAAATGCACTTGCTTCACAAAAAACTATTCCAAAACATTCTGCTTTACTTGGTAAAAAAAGAAAATGAGTTCTATTAAGCAATTCAATAAATATTCCTAAATCCTCTTTCTTATTTTTATCTAAAAAGGGTATAACTTCAATTTTAGAATGCTTAACTGGTGGAATACAGCCACAAACTGTTAATTTAACATTAAAGCCTGCTTCTAATAGTTGAATGAAAGTTTCATAAACAATTTCGCCTCCTTTTCTATACCAATCTACTCCTAAAAATAAAATCTGAATTTCTTCTAATTTATTTATAGTCTTTGGAACAAACGTACTTTTTTTATCTGAAATATTTGCTCCAAAAGAGATTGTAGTTGGCTTACAATTAGTTTTATAATTTTTTTCTACAAAATTACTAGCCCAATCTGAAGAATAAATTAAATAACTTGCCTTTAAAATTGCCCTTTGTTCAATATAATTAGATTCTTTTACTGAAAATTTAAAGAGGTTTGAATAAGTATCATAATAGTCATTTAATTGACCAAAGGAAGAATCCGAACAATAAATAATTGGGATGTTTGTTTTTAAATAGGCAACTTCTGTTGAAGCTGCTGGAGCAAAAATATAATCAACCCTTTTCCCTCTTAACTTAAATTGGATGAACTTTGAGTGGATAAAACTTAGAGTAATTGAGTTTTTATAATTATATCCCTTTCCAAAAAAAAACTTAGTTATCCTATTTGTAACAGCCATAGCTTTAATAAAAAAAAGTGGAATGGATCCAATACATTCCACTTTTTCAATATTATTAGTTAACCCTTTATGCATTTGATAATAAATGCCTGACCAAGATTTTTTATCTAAAGGGTTGGATGCTGTTATAAATGCTATTGATTTTTTTTTTTTCATTAATTAAATGAAAAATTATTTGTTTTTATAAAGCTTTTCGAGCTCAACTGGGATGTTTGAAGTACCTCCAAAAATTGGGTCAAAACCTTCTGGTAAATTTGTAATAAATTTAACTGTTGCAGTTTTTTTATCATAATCAATTGAAGTGTTATTCCCAAAATATTTCCAAAAGTCTTGTGCCTGACACTGAAAAACTTTGTCATAATATTTTAGTTTAAAAGAATTAATCTTTATAGTTCCTTGACCTTTATTACTACCTAAATCAAATCTCAACTGCTTAGGCATTGCTTGTTCTGGAATTTTAAAATCTAAGTCCTGAGGCTTTTCATTGCCTTTAATATCAATATTTACAAATTTTTCTGCTGTAAAATTGTCAGAGCCTTCTTCATTCCAATAAATCTGAAAACTATCATCTTTAGGAACTATTGCGCTTATTATAACATGTAATGATTCGTCACTTTTTTCTTCTTTTTGCGCTTCTTTTTTATCATTTTTACATGATAATACACTAAACATTAAAGCAATTAATGCAATAAAACTAATAAGCTTTGTTTTCATCGTTATAAATATTTTAAATATAATTTTCTGCAAATATAATTTTTTTGATTAATTTATTAGTATACTTTTATCACTTTTGATTAAATGCTTTTTATTATTTTCATCTGTTATAGATAAATAAATCAAATATTTACCTTTATTAATGTTTTGTCTTTTTATAACAGCTTTAAATCCAGAGTTATCATAATTTTTATTAAATCTTTTTGACAAATTCGTAGTAACATCTTCTCGTTTGAAGTAATTCACATTAACCATATAATTTTCTTTACCTGATAATACTATGAAAATATTATTATTAAAGGAATCCATATTTTCTAAACCTGCCCAACCTTGAATTAAAACACTTCTATTTGATATTGTTTCAATTTTTTCGATATTAAAAATTATATCATTTGTTAAATTTGGAAGCTTAATAATTTTTAAAGGTTTATTAATTTTTTCAATCGTTAACTTAGTTTTATTTGTATTTATATATTGTATTCTTCCATTAGATTTCACACCCAAAAACAGATCGTATGATCCTGGATTGAAGTTTGAATTAAAATTTTTACAAACAAACCCTGATTTCTCTAATGATTTATCGCTAAAATGCGATACTAAATCAGGTCGTAATTTAACTGAAGTATTAAGCAAATATTTATTTTTTTTATTAGATAATACCACGAAAATACTGTCATTAATATGTTTACTGTTTTTTAAATAAGCCCAGCCATTTATCTCAATTTCGTTTTCAAGTTGAAAAACCTCTTCAATATTAAAATTTATAGATTCCCTCGATTCATTTAATTTATCTATTTTTCTAACTTTAAACTCTTTTAAAAATTTGTCTTTTAATTTATCAATAGTTTGTTTGTTAATTTCATTCTCCTCTATTTTTAGCCTTTTGGATTTTGAAAACAAAATATAATAAGAATCTAACTTTTTGATTTCTAATTTATTTTGAATAATAGCTGATTTAAATGTTTCTATTTCATTAGGTGATACAATAAATAAATTATCTTTACTAAAATTATTTTCTTTAATTTCTAGATTTAGTGAATCTAAAAAATTTCTATTTATATCTGATGATTCTCTAGCAACATAACCTACAGTAATTGGAATTTTATTTTTTAAAGCAATCAAACATAAATCTTGATAATCCATGCTGTTTACCAAATGATTATTAAATGGTTTATAGGTAATTATTTTTTTAAAATTTGACGTAATATAATTCCACTCATGCTCATTAAAATTTTTTAAATTATATTTTCCTTTAGATAAATTTTTATTGTAAAAAGCAGATAAATCATATGCTTGTGTTAAAAAAATCAACACTATTAATGCTTTTTGTAAACTTTTATTAATCTTTGATTTTAAAATAACAACGAATGAAAAAATAAACAAAACATAGTAAATAACCCAAACAAACCTCGAAGTAGCTCTAAAAACACTACCTAATTTAATAAAAATATTTGGTAAATAAAAGTTAAAAATTAATTTTTCGTTAAAAGTAACTTTATTTGAAATAGCAAATAATAAAAGTAAAATTGATAATAATATCAAAGGAAGTTGTTTTTTTATATCTGTTTCTTTTTTAAAAGCTATAAATATTAAAATAAATGCTATTAACAATAAAACCATTCCTCCTAAACCTAAATATGAATATCCTTCATATTGGAAATTACTAACTTTAGGTAACGCAGGGAAAACTCTAGAAAGTGACTCTGAATTAAAAAAAGAATTTAAATTTAAAGAATACAGTCCATAACTATTTATAACCTCCATATTTACATTATTCTTTAATGATATCATGCCTGTTAAAATCCAAGTTATTAAAACGCTTATAATTGAAAATAAAATATTTATAAAAATTGTTTTTTTTTGTATTTCTTTATAAAAAAATAAAAGTTTAACATAAGAAGCAAATGCTATCAAAATTGTCAAAAACAATAGATATGGGTTAATTAAAGAAGCTAGAATTACTAAAATTAGTAGTTTTTTACTTGTTTTTATAAAATTACTAGAGTTGATAATTATATAATAATAAATAGGTGCAATTATTAACCAATGAGCCGTTAAAGCTGGATGCATATCTCTATACATTATAACTGGTGTGAAAGAAAGAAATAATGCAATTAAAATATTTAAAATTTTATTTTTAGAATATAATTCAATGATTTTTATAGAAAAATAAGCTGTAATTAAATGAGATATTAGTAACCACGCGCCTAGATACTGAAAATCCTCTGGTAATAAAAAATTAAAAAGTTTGAAAATATATGCAAATAAAGGTATGGAATCGGTATATCCTACCGTTGTACCTGCTGGAAAATTGTAATTTTTAATTTGACCTAAAGGAAATGTCCATTCTTCTTCACGAAAATATGCCCAACCTAAATAATGTTGACCCCAATCACTATGTGTACTCAATATCCAATTTGTTGAGACTGGATTTAAAACATCTATTCCAAATCGAAGAACAAATAATAAAAAAACAAGAAGAAACAAAAAAAAGTAACTGTTTAAAATAATATTTTTATTTTTCATTTTTAATTTATTTAATTATTTCTATAAACTCTTTATAAATTTTTGAATTTGGGGCAGTTATATTTTTTCTAGAGCTTAATTGCATTAATAATACAATTAAAGTCACTGAAAATAATTGTAAAATGATTCCTGATATTATTAAAATTAAACTAGATGCCCAACCTGGAATTGCTGAATCAGTTACATATTTCTTAAATAAAACAATACCTACTGAAAGGGAACAAAGTAAAATACCATATAAGGAATAACGCAAAATTTTTAAAGATAAATAATCAAAATAAACCGAAATAGAGCTTAATCCATGAAGTATTAAATTATTAAAATTCATTTTTGAAACACCTTTATATCGCTTTCCTCTATCTAATAAAAGTTTATCAAACGGAATCTTGGATTGAATAATACCTCCTGAATAATGGTTCCATATATTGCTTTGATGCACAACTTTGCTTAATAATGTCTTAGGAATTACACTAAAGTTTCCAAAGCTTATTTTTTGGCCTGTTAGAAAATGAAAAATTCTTTTATAAAAAAAATAACCCATTTTAAAATAAATAGATTCTTGTCTCTTGTTTCGCTCTGCAAAAATTATTTTTTTTGATTGTTCTTTTTCAGCTTTTTCTAACAATAACGGAATATGTGAAGGAACGTCTTCACCATCAGAATCTAAAACTACCACATAATCATAATCCTGCTCTTCGTTATAAACATATTGCAAACCAACAGCAATGGCTCTTTGATGTCCAATATTGGTTTTTAAATTTACTATTTGAATAGGTAAACTTGTTGTTGGATATTTTGTCTCTTCAGAAGAACCATCGTTAATGGCAACTATTTTAATTTGGTAATTTGAAAACTCTACACGAACCTTCTCAAGTTCTTCTGCTAAAATAGAAAAACTCTCCCAATCATTGTAAATAGGTGTTACACAAATTATTTTTTTTTCTTGTTGCATTCTTATCTATTCAATTGTTCTTCCCAATTCTTAATCTCAACTCCAAAAACATCTTTAATCTTTGTTTTATCCAATACACTGTACGCGGGTCTTTTCGCGGGTGTAGGAAAAGCTGAAGTTGGAATGGCTTGTAAATTTATGGAAATGTTATTAATTCTAAATATTTCTTTTGCAAATTCATACCAAGAACATTGTCCTTCGTTGCTGAAGTTGTAGATACCGTAGTGAGATGCTGAAACAAGTTCAGCATGACAAGAAGTAATTATTTTTACTAATACTTCTGCTAAATCAACTGCATTGGTTGGGGTGCCAATTTGGTCATTTACTACCGAAAGTTCTGTCCTTTCGGAAGCCAAACGCAACATGGTTTTCATAAAATTATGTCCAAATTGTGAATA
>CAYNNB010000016.1:0-5647 GCA_964398425.1 uncultured Flavobacterium sp. | reverse complement strand
CTCACAATTCTCTTTATTAGTAATGTCTAATTCTGATGATGAACAAAACACAAATTCGATTAAAGAGTAGTTCCTTGAAATCGATTGAATCGCTTGTCCTAATTGACCACTCGCGCCTGTAACTAGTACTACCATACTTTTTTTGCGTTTTCTAAAGTGGGTAACTGCTGGTCTTTTTCGGAGATAATGATATCTTCGATTGGAGACTTCCAATCTATATTTAAAATGGGATCATTAAATAATATACCGCCTTCACTTGCTGCATTATAAAAATTATCACATTTATAAAAAAAAGTAGCGGTATCGCTTAAGACTAAAAAACCATGAGCAAAACCACGAGGTATATAAAATTGAATTTGGTTATCTCCTGTAAGTAAAGCGGTTTCATGTTGACCATATGTTGGAGAATTGGGTCTTAAATCTACTGCAACATCTAATACTTCACCGTTTAATACACGAACTAATTTAGCTTGTGCGTGTGCTCCTGTTTGATAATGTAATCCTCTTAAGACTCCCTTTGTTGAAAACGATTGATTGTCTTGAACAAAATGTACCTGTTGTCCGACTCCTTCAGCAAATATTTTTTCATTAAAACTTTCCATGAACGAGCCTCTCTCATCTCCTATTATTTTGGGTTCTAGGATAAAACATCCTTTAAGTTTGGTTTCCGTAAATTTCAAAGTAAATCTAAATTTCAACTTCAAATTTCAATGTCAAATAACATGAAACGTGAAACATTAAACAAATTTTAAACTAAGCTCATTAAATGTTTACCATACCCACTTTTCAATAATGGTTCGGCTAATTTTTTTAATTGCGCTGCGTCGATGAAGCCCATTTTGTAAGCCGCTTCTTCAATTGCACCAATTTTTAATCCTTGACGTTCTTCAATTACTTGTACAAATTGGCCTGCTTGCATTAAGGATTGAAACGTTCCAGTATCTAACCAAGCGGTTCCTCTATCTAAAATAGATACTTGTAAGTTACCTTGTTCTAAATACGCTTTGTTTACATCTGTGATTTCTAATTCTCCTCGATGACTTGGCTTGATATTTGCTGCAATTTCTAAGACTTGGTTATCATAAAAATAAATTCCTGGAACAGCATAATTAGATTTTGGTTTAAGTGGTTTTTCTTCTATTGAAAGTACTTTACCATTAGGGTCAAACTCCACTACTCCATAACGTTCGGGGTCGTGAACATGGTATGCATATACAATACCTCCATCCGGATTGTTATTCGCTTGTAACAATTCCGCTAATCCAGTTCCATAGAAAATATTGTCTCCTAAAATTAAGGCTACCTTGTCATTTCCCACAAAGTATTTACCGATTATAAATGCCTCAGCTAATCCATTGGGGTGTTCTTGCACAGCGTATTCAAAACGACAACCTAATGAACTTCCATCTCCTAATAATTGTCTGAATAACGGTAAATCATGAGGTGTTGAAATAATCAAAATTTCATTGATTCCTGCCCACATCAAAGTTGATAATGGATAATAGATCATCGGTTTGTCGTAAATGGGCATTAATTGTTTACTTACCGCTAATGTTAAAGGGTGTAAACGTGTTCCTGAGCCGCCGGCTAATATAATTCCTTTCATGTATTCAATTTGTAAATTAGGCAATTTTCAATGTGCCAATTATAATTTTCAATGTGCTAATTAGCGTATCTATCAAGGTACCATTCGATTGTTTTCACAATTCCAGTATCAAAATTTTCATCTGCCTTCCAGCCTAATTCATTTTCTATTTTTGTAGCATCGATAGCATAACGTAAATCGTGACCAGGACGATCTTTTACAAAAGTAATTTGGTCTTTATAACTACCCGAATCTTTGGGTTTCAATGTGTCTAAAATAGAACAAACTCGATCTACAATTTGTAAATTATTGCGTTCGTTTCTTCCGCCAATATTATAGGTTTCGCCCGATTTACCTGTTTTGAATGCCAACTCAATTCCTTTACAATGATCCAGTACGTATAACCAATCACGCACATTTTTCCCGTCTCCGTAAATTGGAATATCTTCGCCTGTTAATGCTTTGCGAATAATAGTTGGAATCAATTTTTCATTATGTTGTTTAGGTCCATAATTGTTAGAACAATTGGTTGTAACCACATTCATTCCATAAGTATGAAAATAACTTCTCACAATCATATCTGAACCTGCTTTAGAAGCCGAATAGGGACTGTTTGGAGCATAAGGAGTGGTTTCTTCAAACAAACCAGTTTCTCCCAAAGTTCCATAAACCTCATCAGTAGAAACATGATGAAAACGAGCGTTTGAAAACTCTAATTTATAGTCGTTAGGCCCATTCATCCATAATTTTCTTGCTGTATCTAATAAATTAAATGTACCTAGAACATTTGTTTTAATAAATGCTTCTGGTCCAGAGATAGAATTATCCACATGACTTTCTGCAGCAAAATGAATAACATCATGAAATTGATAGTTTGCAAATAAATCCTCGATGAAAGTTCTATCACAAATGTCCCCTTGTACAAATGAATATCTAGGATGGTTTTCAACTTCTCTAAGATTTTCTAAGTTTCCTGCATACGTTAAGGCATCTAAATTTACTAGATGATATTCTTCATTATTTGCAATAAAATAAGGAACAAAATTAGACCCAATAAAACCAGCACCGCCGGTTACTAATATGTTTTTCATAGTTTAACTATTTGCTAATCTGGCTTTTTGCTGTTTATAAAGTTGAGAAAATGAATAAAATAATAAATAAATAAAAATTAGTAATAAAGGTAATATTACTTTCATTTTTAAGAAAATAGGTGTTTTATTCAAATTATTCATACTCACACTTTCATCCTTAATCACCTTGTCATAAATATTATCATTTAATTTCAAATATTGTGACTCTTGTATTAATTTATCTTTTTTATCAATTAATTCCGCAACACTACTTTTCTCAGAAATAGTAATACTTGAACTTGAATTGTTCTTAGACAAAACTTGAATAATTCCATCTATTTGCTTGATCAAGGAATCATTTAAAGCAATTTTTTCTTTTACATTCTCTTGATTTGTTTCTTTTTGTTTTAGAAAAAATGAGGAGTTATTAAGATATTTCAAGAAAGGATCAACCAATTGTTCTCTTGTAAATTTACCTTTAGTTGTAATAATAATATTTTGTAAATAATACTGCTTACTTGTCAATTCGTCTTTTAAAATTTTATCAATATCCCCATCTTCAGCCATTAATTTTATCAACTCTAGATTCTGATTTCCTCTTTCTCTATCAGTAATAAAATTATAAATCTGCTGTGTAGCTTCAACTTCAAATGATAGTATATTTTTACTGTTTTTTATACCAATAGAATTGAAAAATAACGTGTCTTTTTCGGCTAACTTTTTGTCTAAAAAGTCAATTTGATTGTACAAATAATCATTACTACCAAAATTTGGAATTACTGCAATAGAGTGTTCATATGATTTTCCTTTATCTAAAAAGTAGCCACCCACAACTCCTAGCATAAATAAAATCATTATAATGAACTTCTTTTTTAAAAAGAAAAAAATCAAATCAAAACATTTGTTAAGAATATTTTGAAAAAATTTTTTTATTCCTTGACCTATTTGGCTTAAATCTAACTCTTGGTCTTGAACGTTATTTGACATAAATAAAATTATTTGACTTTAAAAATTTGTTCTAATATTTTAATGGTAATTAAATAGGTCGGCTTTACCCCTGTTGTTCCTAATCCACCAGAAGCTAAAGTACTTCCCGTTTCTAATGGGTTATCTGAAGCGTAATATGCGTACCTTACTTTTACATTTGGATTAATGCTTTTTCTAATTTTAGAAGCCGATTGAATAGCTTTTTGGTAATACGCTCCTTCCATTTCTAATCCGATGGCACCCCATGTTGATTCATGGAAAAACTTCAATAAATCTTTATTTTGAAGAGATGTTCCTAACACTGTAATCATTGGACCTGCATAAACTGGAATACCATTTCCTTCAAATAGTTCCTTTGTTAATTCATTATCAAATGGATAATTGTCAGCAGTTCCTTCATTCACATGTGCATTTGGAATCATGATATCGCCTTTTCCTCCTTCTAATATTCCCGCTTTACCCATGATTGAAACCGATTCTACATTTAAGAAATACTTTTCTTTTTTCACTTTATACGGTTTCAATAACTCATCAATCGTTTCAAAAGCTTGCTCACCAAAAGCATAATCCATTACAATTAAAACGGGTTTATCTTTAACCGTTGCTGTTGGAAATGCTGTTTTATTCCAATCAAATTTTGCCGAATCAAAGATTTGAACATCGATATTAGTCCCCGAAGTATCTGGAATTGAAATCATTCCATGCTGTAAGGCAAATTCTTCTACTTTTTTACGCAATTCCTTATTCCCTGAAGCACTTAAATCTTCATAAATTTGATATTCTGCTTTTCCTTTGTATTTTGTACCAAGTACCGCTGGAGCAAAAACCGAATTCATTACACTGTGCATATTCGCACTTATGATATGAATGGGACGGTCTAATAATTGATTTTTTTCTAATGTTTCTTTAATGGTGTTAGCCCAAATTTCGCCATAAATATGATGACCTAAACGCTCTCTTAATATGGGACTAAACGTAATTGTTCGTTTGTTATTGTCTACTACTTCTTCAATAGCGATTTTACCTAACCAATAAACGATTTGTAAAAATCGATCCGGTGCATCTGCGGTGGCAAAACCATCATAAATATCTTGAACCTCAGCAAACGTTCTTCCCAACACATTTGAAGCATGAGACATAGCAATCTCTCGCTCAATTTGAGTTAATTTTTTTGATTGTAAAGCGTATTGCTCTAGTTTTTCCCAATCTCTAGATACTTTACCTTCATCATCAATTAAAACACGATCTTTAATTTTATGAGATTCAATAAAAATAAACGTTAAGTGTGTCAAAATATCATAAATATCCGAACGACCACGTGTGATTTCCACATTCATTTGTTCGTCATCAATACGATAACAATTTCTTCTTCTTTTTGGAGGAACGATGGCTTTAAAATGAGAATTGGCATACCCTTCATCCGAAGTTAAATTGATGTAACGACATTGTTCAATACCTACAGGTAAACGTTCAATAACGTATAATAAACCATTTAATTCAACCTTTTCTTCTGCAATAGAACCATAAATTTCAGGTCGTAAGGATAATAAAGCTTCGCGTAAGGTTTCTCCAGAAACTCCCATAGGTTTATAGAAACCTCTGTTAAACAAGTGACGCATGGTAATGTACAGTCGTTCGATAGCTGCCGACGACTCTTGCGCTCGTGAGCGCGAAATGTTCTTAATGTCTTTCATTAATTTTTATCTTTTATCTAACCTGCAAATGTAGTGATTTTATTTCTTATGAAACCAATCGGCTATTTTTCGGTCATTACTTAATCTTGGTAGTTTGTTTTGTCCGCCTAATTTTCCAATGGATTTCATATAGTCTTGAAATCCGTTTTTTTGAATTTTAATAATTACCAATGTACGTAAAACATTTCCAACTATTAAATCGTCATAATATACATTTTGTTGACGCATGGCATCATCTATTTTTAAAGCAAAAGCCGCTAAGTCTTCAGGTTCGTTTTCAAATTCTATCAACCATTCGTGATACGGTAAAC
>CAYNNB010000015.1:0-40631 GCA_964398425.1 uncultured Flavobacterium sp. | reverse complement strand
GAAATATAAACAAAAAAGTCCTAATCATTACTGATTAGGACTTTTTGCTCCCCCTATTGACAAAAACTCGAAACATTACTATTGTCTATCAATTAATTAACTATTTTTCAACCCTTTACAGGGCTCGAAACAATTTATCTTTTCAAAGAAAAATGTCCTTTTACAATTCTACCGTCTTCTAAAGTAATAACGTACCAATAATCCGTTGACGGCATTGAAATTCCATTAAAAGCACCATCCCAACCAAGACTTAAAGGATTAACTTTTATAAGGAATTTTCCATATCTATCAAAAATTTGAATTTTTGATTTGGAATAGAAATTTTGATTTACTCCTTCAATATTCCAATAGTCATTATACCCATCTCCATTAGGAGTAAAATATTTCGGAATTCCTAAAACACTGACTTCTTTAGGGATTATTCCGCATCCCTTCAAATCTTTTACATATACGGTATAAAAACCAGGCATAACGTTAGAAAACACATTTGAAACTTGATATTTTATATTATCTAAACTATAGACATAATCACCAAGACTTGTAGCAGATAATAAAACCATAATTGAGTTTTCCCCAACTAAATCATTTACAATGATATTATCTATAATGGCTTGATTAGATGCAGTAGCTGTTATTGTTCTTGTTCTTTTACAACCATTTGAATTAGTTACTTCTACAGTAAAATACCTTCTGTGTTAACTGTTAGATTGTAATTTGTACCTGTTGGAATAATAATCCCATTTAAAAACCATTGATAAGTAAAATTTGTAATAGTGTTTTGGTTTAATAAACCTGCATTGATAACTTTAGTAAATAAAGGATTATCATTACAAATTAGTTCGTCTCCTAATAGTTCTATTTCAGGAACAGGATTAACAACTAATTGTATAATTCTTGTTGCCACACAATTACTATTTAAAGGGTTGATTACCTCAACGGTTATGTTTTGCGAGTTACTAATAAATGGATTAGGTAAAGGACTCGGCATCAAATTTCCACTTCCATCAAAATATTTTACAATCATACCAGTTTGACCCCCTAAGATGGTAGATTGAAATGTAGATGTATCAAATGGATAACTACCATTTTGTAATGCTGGATTTGATTCATCATCACAAACGCTTGTTAAAGTTATTGGAATTGGAAAAGCAAGGGGTAAATTATCTACAATAAATTGAATGGTAGTGCTGTAATCGCATTGTTTTCCAAAAGTATTTTTCACATTTACGTTAATGGTTTGAGTGTTGGAAACAAATGGATTAGTCATTACAATAGGATTACCCATTTGGTCTGAATAACTAACGACTACGTTGGTCAGTCCGTTTAATAAGGTATTTTGTAAATTAGTAGTATCAAAAGCAAAACTTCCATCTTGGTCGTCATCACAGTGTTTTAGTATTTGTGTTTGTACTATAGGAATGGGTTCTAAATTCAAAGTTATGTGATGACCTAATCCTAAACATTCATTGTTGATTTGACTATCCACACGAACATAAATATTTTGAGAATTTGGATAACCTATATTTGAATAATTCGAAATACCAGTAATTGCGTTTTGTTCTGCTAAAGCATCTGTTATATTTTTGTAGTAGCTAATATCTAATAATTGACCTGTTGGATATAGTGCTTGAATTTGTGTAGTTACATCACTAAAATCAAATGTCGTAATCCCATCTGTATTACTGCCTGAAGCTAAATCATCACATTCATTTTTTATAATTTGAAATGTTGCAGGAATTAATGTAGTTGAAACAAATAAATTTAAGGTTACTACACTAAAACAACCATTGCTATTTTGAACTCTAATAAAAACTTGATCAGTACTCACGTTTTGATTGGTGTATGATGTGAAATTTAGTATTGGATTGGAATTACTTTGAGCTTCGGTTAAAGTTTCAAAGTACGAAAAAGTTAGTCCAATAGTTGATGAAACTAGTAATTCATTTGCTTCGGTTAAATTGAACGCACTAAAACCATCATTATTGTCATCACATTGTTTTAATGATATTATGGTATTTGCTATTATTGGCTTTGGAAAAATAGTAATAGGAGTAGTATTTGTTCCTGTACCAAAAGGAGTTACAACAGTTATACTTACATTATAAGTACCTGCATTTGCATATGTATGAGTAGGGTTAATAGCAGTTGAAGTTGTTCCATCACCAAAATCCCAAGTGGCTGATAATACGGTTTGACTTGTTGAGAAATTAAAAACTGAAGGCTCTCCAACACAATTAGAATTAACAGTAATTGATGGGGTAAAGAAAAAGGATTGGTTAAATGATGGCAAGCCTAATTTACTTTTCTTTCCCAATAAATCTACTCCATCTAATACAAAATTACAAGCAGTTCCAATTACATTTGGGTTGTTAATAACTCCTAATTTTGTTCTGTTACTAAAAGCTATATATACTTTATTATCTGGACCAACCTGCATTTGTCCGGGAATTGGAAATCCTCCACTATTGTATATAGTAACAATAGAATTTGGTATGTCAGCAGCATTTAAGTTAAATTGATGAATTTTACCAAAACTATTGGAAATATACAATAATGATTCGTCAGGAGAAAATGCTGCTCCGTATAATTCCCCCGGTTCTGAAATTAATGTTATTTCGTTTGATAATACACCTGTTATATTATTAAAATTAAAAAGTTGAGCAATATCTGAAACACTTGTAAATGCTAATTTTGAACCACTAGGCGATATTTTTATTGTTCCTGCTGCAACAAAATCTGTTGGACTTCCAGTTATTACTTGTCCGATATTTGTAATGACTGGAGTTAAATTTAATCCAGTAACCGTTAATTGATAAGCTATAAAACTGTTACTATTCCATCCATGTGTTATTATCCAATAATCTTGACCATTTCCATGCTTGGTTATACCTAAATTTTCAATGGTAGGAGTGTAAACTAAAATATTTTTATCTGATGTAACAGCACCATTACCTCCATCTAAATTCATATCCACTATTGAATATCGGAAACCATTAGGATCGTGCTCGTTATCCGTAGTAAAAATATAATATAGATTATTAGATCCAGGTTTTGGAACAATGGTTGCGGATTGAGTACTAGAAGGATGCCCCATTAATCCATTTCCATTCATCATTACTACATGATTCTTATTGTAAACAGTAATTCCGTCTGTATAAAACAACAATTGACCACTTGCATTTGAAATGGTAGCGCAACCTTCATCGGTTACTAATTGCCCATTGGTTAATGCTACAGGAGTGCCACTATTAAAATCTATACCTGCATTTTGTCCAAAATACCAAATGTTGGCTTCTCCTTGAGCATGAGAAACCAACATGGATAAAAAGAAACCAATGAGTATTAATTTTCTCAAAATATTATTTTTAAAACGCAAATCCAAGTCCTAAATTTATAAATGTATTGTTTCCTGTGGTGTCTTTATAAAAATCATCTTTTGTTTTAGCTACTAAAAAAGTTGCATTTGCATCAATAAATATATTAGGATGAAAAAAATATTTTATTCCTGGCGCTAAAGTTATTCCATTGGTTTTTATATCTCGTTCTGGACTTACAATAATCCCAGTAATAGTAGGAGTTGATGTAAAAGAATCAAAGTAATAACCAATAGCTACATTTGCATTTAGTTTATTTTTTGCAAAATAATAGGAAGATGAAATATTCGGATTAAATCCCAATTTATTAGAAAAGTTAGCACTTTCTTTTGAACTAAAATAATAAACCTTTAAACCTGCATTGATGTCTAAATTGTCCCATTGCTTAACTTGATAATTAGCAAATCCACTGAATGGGTTTTTAAAAATTTCATCTTCATTAGTTAAAGAATAGGAAACTCCTAACTGAAACTTTTTTACTGTTTTTTCTTGTCCATAACAAATGGAACACAGTACTACAAAAACTAAAGTTGTTATTTTCTTCATGATTATTATTTTTAGTTTGCCCATTCTACAAATACCTTGAATTCCAGATTTATTTCAGGAAAGGTATAAGTTATTGTAGTGGGTTTGGTTACTAAATAATTACTAAAACTTATTTCTCTATAATCAGGTGGTCCATTTAATAAATCGGCTCCTGCAATGCCATTATCTATATCTACTAAACCAAATTTTAATGGTGCATTTGGATTTAGATATAAATTATCATTACTACAATCCCATATCATATTGCCTTGGTTTTCTATAACACTTGAAAGATACCAATAAGCAGAACTGTATATATTGTCTAATGGATTGCCTAATTTGTTTTTTGACAAACCAAAACGCAAATCTGCTAAATGGTTTGGATTTGTTGTTGGAAATTCAGAGTCATAAGTGGTGTTTATTCCATAGAAGGAAATAACCTGCACACCGTTTATTTTGAGTGCATTTCCTCTTGAAACGGTAATAACTACTTGTTTTTCTGAAACTACATTGTTTTGATTTCTAGCCCTAACCGAAATCGTTTTTTGACCTAAAGTATCAAAATTAAAATTCAATACATAACTAGTTCCAAACTGTCTTTGAGCATACCCCCCTGTAGCAAAATTATCTGTGGATATCCATAGCTCTTTGATTTCTTCAGTAGCACTTACCGTAATAGTAGATGCTTCATCAACAACTACATTGGTTGTTGATGGTGTAAGATTTATTGAAAATGAGTTATTACTACTATTATCTTCTGAACTATCAGGACCACAAGAAATTGATAATAATACTAGAAAAAGAAAAATTAATTTTTTCATGGTTTAATTTTATGGATAATAAATTATATAATCATTATTTTTTAATTCCTCAAAAGTTATATCTTTTCTTAAAACAAAATGATTCACTCTCACATCTTCCCATTCCACTTGATTGTTTGCATATTTATCAAAAAAATAAATGGATAATTTTCCTTGAGGAAGCTGACTATAAATATTGTTCCAATCAGGGTCATTAATTCCTGAACCTGCTCCTCCAAGTGATGGAGAAGAATTAATATATAAAGGTTTGTTTGTTGGTAAAATAGTATCAGGATAATGATTTAATGAATAATTATCTGATATCCAAAAATAAATTCTTGCCTCAGAGTTATTCTTTATAGATAACGATTTGCCTGGAAACTTATCAGGATGACAAGATATTGCAATTACAAATAGCAATAAAATATTAATTTTAACTAAATTTTTCATAATTAATTAATTTTGAGGATGTTTTATAGGATAAAGCCAGGTCTGCATATATCCATGTTGGTTTGCATAGCGCCATGCCCATCTATTTGCTGATGTTTCTGTCCATTCGGCTCCTAGTATACTTGGTATTCCTACAGCAAATAGATACGAAAGACCAAAACGCATACTTTGATGTGTATGTCCATATTCGTGCCAAAATAGGCCTTCCTCACTATACATCCAACCATTATTGAAATTTTCGTCTAATTCATTTCGAATATTTGCATTAATATAATTACCTAAAGTAACTCCCCAGCGATCTTCTGTGTTTTCATTAATTATAAATGTTGCACCTCCGAAATATCTTACTTCATCAACTTCTCCAGCAATATTTCTTGATTGAGAATATAAATATCCTACAGAAGTTTGTAAAGCTTCCCAAGTAAATCTTGAAAATATTTGTAAAAATTGACCTAGAAAAGTTCTATTTGGATCTACTTTAAATAAACCCATGTCTATTTTCCATGCATTTTGAGTTTTCTCCCAATTATAATTATTGAAATTAACACCATGAGTAAATACATTATATAATCCTTCAAAGAATCCAACAATAAGAGATAAAAACTCTCCATTCTTATCTGAATATTTTAATGGATTATTTAAAACGTATGAATATCTATTATAATTTTGAGTATTATTTGGGTCTTGGATAAAATTATCAGGTTGTAAAAATCGATGAACTACTGGGTCGTATAATCGGCCATTCATGTGAATTAAATTAACTCCTTGCAAATGTTCATGTCCAGTATATCCTCTGTCAATTACAGTTAATTTAGTTAAATTATTTCCTGCTCCGTCTTGTACTTTGGCTATATTACCCCAAGCATCAAACAATCTTTTTTCAACTACAGCACCTGCTTGATTGGTAACCGCTACAATACTGCTTAAGTAATCTCTGTGGAGATACATGTATTGTTGAGTTGTACCGTCACTTTTCAAAATTATTGGTGCAGAATAGGCATCGCCTCCTATATAAGTAATAAACTCAACAGTTCCATTAACCATATCTTGCTTAATCTCCATACTTCCATCAGCTGCATAATGTTTTCTAAATCTTCTTGATAATTTATCGGCTTCTAAACTACCATAATACATTGTAGAACGGCTATTGTTCATGTTATAAATAAAACTTAATTTATCTTTTCCATCCTCAATTATATAAATTGGGCTTTTGAAAGCATTATAAGTAATATCTAAATTTGCTCTACTCAAATAATAATTTGAATATTCTGAATTTGTTTCAATTGAACTGTTTTGAAAGTGTTTAGGAACAGAATTAGTTGGGTTTATGTTTGTATAGTTATATGTTCCAACATTATTTTCATCTATCCTTCCTAATGTATCATACGTTTGAGTTGAAGTTTTTACTTCACTAACTTTGATGTTGTCTAAATGAAAGGTAATAGGAGCTTGAAAATCAAAATCACTCCCTGCTACTATTTTTAAATAGATTTCAGAATATTGTGATACTGTATGTTGAAATGAAAAAGTATTAGTTTGTGTATCTGAACCTAGTTGAAACTCATTTGTTTGACCAGTAGTCGGATCTCTTTCAATTACAGAATATTTTATGTAATTGTTACTTAATGTTAAAAACCCGTCGGGGTCTATAAGACTTAAATTTTTAAAAATTAAATTTCCTGAAAACTGAATTACATCTCCAATAGTTGCATTGTTCTTAACAATTCGTTTCGTTCCTTCAAAATTTGAATTTGTAGTAACTGTTAGTCTTGAAAAGAATGTTGAAGTTGTATTAGAAACTACAACATTACTTGTTGTTGGTTCAAAACTTTCAGTATTTCCTGTAAAAGTGAAATTTTGAATTAAATTATTATTACTCCAAGTAGATAATCGGTCTAAATTATCGTAAGTAAAGTTCTCTTGATAATCAAACATACCATTATATATACTTGTTAAATTACCTCTTTGAGGTTCAAAAACAGTGTTTAATGTCATTACATTCACTACAGGTGTGCCTGTCTTGTCATGCTTAAATTGTGTTGGAAAACCATATTGATCATAAGTATTGGTTACATTTATCCCATTACCATAATTCCCATTATTCAATTGACCTCGGGCATTCACTTTTGTAGTTTGCCATAAAACCTGATTGGTTGCATCATCTAAAATTTGCCAATGATGTCCATTTTTATAGGTATTTTTTATCCATTTATCAGAACGATTGCTATCTGCTGTGTTAATTGCAGTGTATAGTTCTTTTTCCGGTCTTCCAAAAGCATCAAATTGGGTTGCTCTTTGATAGTAAGCATTAAAGCCACTTTCATCACAAAAGTTTATTCTTTTATAATTATCATACCCATAAGAGTAAAGTGTATAAAAGCCTCCAGTAAAATCATCATACCTTGTATTGGTAAGCAATTTTGATGTTGAGTTATAAGTATAAGTGGTTTTTGTATTTGTTGGATCTCCACCAGTACCCACGATTGTTTTTTGGGTAACTTTCCCAAAAGCATCAATAGTATAATTGGTTACACCTTTAGGAGAAATTTCTTTTGTCATTTCTCCAAATTCATTATACTGATACTCATAAGTGCCTGCACTTGGGTCAATTAATTTTGTTTTTCTACCCCAGCCATCTTGTTCAACAGCTACAATTACGCCATTAAAATTAGATTGATTTTTGATCGCCATTGGTATAGTTTAAACTCAAAAAATAGATTCCAACTGGATATTCTTGAAAAGAAATAATTAATGAATTTTGTGATAAATTCTCTTTTATTGTTTTCAATACCTGACCATTTAAAGTAAAAACATCTATACTAGAAACTTTGTTCTCATTAACTAATTCCCACTTAAGATAAAGTTCTTCCTTTACTGGATTTGGATAATAAGAAATAAGATCCTCTGGAAAGAATTTTTGCATATCCGCTTCTTCTAAATTTGAAACCTCTTTATATGTTTCTTGTGAATTTCTAGACAAACAGTTAGGACACCATTTTCTTTGAATTTGATTACCTGCCGCATCATATTCAAAGCGAATCTTTTGAGCATTTGATAAAAGCGCATAAAAGCAAAAAATTAAAAGTATTATTTTTTTCATAGTAATGAGTTAAAAATTAATATTACATTTTTAAGGCATTTATAGCTGATAAATATGACAAATGTAGATAAATATCAATTTAGTTCAAATTTTATCTTTTCTTTTTTTTAAAATTAAATGTACTTTTTTAAGGTTACAAAAAAGTTGTGCTTTATGTTTCACTTTGTAAAGTGGATGCTGTAGTGGAGGTAAATAATAATTGTTGTACCTATGTTGTACTTGTATAAAAAGAGAAAGGCTCTACATTTCTGTAAAGCCTTTGCTCATCTAAGCTCCCCCTCTTGGGCTCGAACCAAGGACCCTCTGATTAACAGTCAGATGCTCTAACCAACTGAGCTAAGGAGGAATCACCTTAAAAGGTTAATATGTTTACTAAAAAGTTGCTCCCCCTCTTGGGCTCGAACCAAGGACCCTCTGATTAACAGTCAGATGCTCTAACCAACTGAGCTAAGGAGGAAGATTACTATCTTTTTAGCGAGTGCAAATATAATTTAATTTTTAAATCCTCAAAAATATTTTTTTACTTTTTGTAAAATTATTTTCTACTCAAGATATCCATTACCCATTGATAAATATCTTTTCCGAATGTAAAAGCCATCAAAGTCAACAAGATAACCATTCCCGCTGTTTGAACATAACCTGCAGCTTTATCAGATAATTTTTTTCCTGTAAACATCTCAACAATCGTAAACAAAGCGTGCCCACCATCTAAACCAGGTATTGGTAGTAAATTCATAAATGCTAAACCTATTGAAAAAAGAGCCGTAAAATTCCAAACAAACTCCCAATCCCAAGTTTCAGGCAATTGACGAGCTATTCCAATAGGGCTCTTTATTTGTTTATAAGCTCCTGTTTTTGGTTTTAATATCAGTTTAAACTGTTTAACATTATAAACTAACATTTGCCATGACTCTTTAATTGCTGCTGGAATCGCCTCATAAATAGATAAATGATTAATTACTTGATATTGTTTTTTATCAAGAGCATTGAACATGATACCTAATTTTCCTTTTGCATTTACTTTTGTTATAACATCCATAGCAACGCCATCACGAACTACTTGCAAAATAATTTCTTTGTTTTTATTTGCCTTCAAACAATCTGTAAACTCATTTAAAGTTTTAATTTTTTGCCCTTGAACACCAACAATACCATCTTTATTCTGCAAACCTGCTTTTTCTGCATTAGAGCCAGATTCCACTTCTTGTACATAAACATCTGAAAGTCTTGTTCGCATATTAGGAAACACTGTTTCTCCAATTCCAATAGAACCCTCTTTATTAACGGGCACAGAAATTAGAGTATCTTTCGCATTTCTAGTAATAATAAAATCAACTGATTTATTTTTATTTGCTTTTAGGTAATCCTTAATTTGGTCAAAATAAACAAACTTTTGTTCTTTAATTCCTTTTATTTGATCGCCAACTTTAAAATTAGATTTTGAACTGATACTATCAATTGTAATACCTTCAGAAATTTCAAATCTTGGTTTCACAAAGTTTTTACCTTCTGAACCTAATATCTCTCCAATTTGTTCATCTGTTAAATGAAGCTTAACTTGTTTTCCGTTTCTTTCAACAACAACTTCATTACTTAACAACACATCTACGATTAACCAATTGAATTTAGGTTGTAACTTTCCATCAACTGAAATAATTTTATCTCCGTTTTTGAAACCTACTTTTTCTCCAACTTCACCAAATGCTAATCCATTTTGTTGTAATTTTTCAGATGAAATATATTTTTGTCCAACTGATGCGTACATTATGGTATATATCAACCATGCTAATAAAATATTAACGATAATACCCCCTAACATTACAATTAAGCGTTGCCAAGCAGGTTTTGAACGAAACTCCCATGGTTGTGGTTCCGATTGCATTTGCTCGGTATCCATGCTTTCATCAATCATACCAGAGATTTTTACATAACCTCCTAGAGGCAACCAACCAATACCCCATTCTGTTTCGCCTATTTTCTTTTTTACTAATGCAAACCCAGCATCCATAAACAAGTAGAATTTCTCTACTCGCATTTTAAACATTTTTGCAGTAATATAATGTCCGAATTCGTGAAGAATAACTAATACGGAAAGAATAAAGATTATTTGAGCAAATTGAATCATTTTAAATTTGTTTGGTATTAAAACGACAAAAGTAAGGTTTTCACCTTACTTTTTATCATTAATTTGTGATTAGACTATTTTTTTATAAAATTTTTATGAAATATACCTTGTGAAGTCACAATTTTAGCAAAGTGCACTCCTGAGCTTAAATTAGAAATATCCATATGTTCATTTGTGTGGATTGCAACTAATTGTCCGAGTGAATTACAAATTTCCACTTGAACCAACTCAATATTAGTTGGCAATTGAACATGTAATTGGGTATTACTTGGAACAGGATACAATGAAATAGTACTTTCCAATTCAAAAATATCATTACCTAGAGTTACAGTATTGTTTTTAGAAATAATGTGTTTGTTAGGATCAAATTCTACACCTGTTACTGTGAAAGGAACAGAAACCACAAACTGTTGTCCATTGGAGGTATTATCTATTACAACATCGTGTATTACTCCTCCAGCCCCTGTAAAACGAATTTGTAATGGCATTTCAAAAAAAGATACACTAGCATCTGATTGAGTTTGATTCACTGTGATTTTTGCTTGACCTGCTCCCCAATTTTGTGCTACTATATTGTATGAAGGATATCCTTGATTATATAACCAATCATTAAAAAACTCAGTTAAACTGCTACCATATACATTTTCTAAATGAGATTTTAAATTTGTAGTAACAGCATATCCATAAGCTAAAGAAGGATCTGCTAAATAATTCCGTAACGCTTGAAAAAAGGCAGTATCTCCCATTTTCCATCGCAACATATGAGTAACCATCGAACCCTTGTTGTAGGTTAAACGACTTGAAAAAATTCTGTTTACATTAGTCAAGTCTGAATCTTGCAAATAAACATATCCAGCAGTCTGAGAGGTTATATTAGTAATTTTATCTGCTTTCCAAGAAACAAATGCTGCAGCTCCATCCAGATTTTCATAAACCAAGCCAGCCATATATTCTGTCAAACCTTCATTCAACCAAATATCTTTCCATGTTCCACAAGTAATTTTATCACCAAACCATTGATGCGCCATTTCGTGTGCAATTAAATCTCTACCAAAACTTCCCATGAAAGAAACAGTAGTATGCTCCATTCCTCCGCCCCAACCAAATTGCGCATGACCATACTTTTCATTTCTGAAAGGATATGGTTCTAATATAGACTCATATAGATTAATAATTGTTGGAGTTGTTCCTAATTGTGTTGCTGTTGTTGCAGAACTATAACTCTCAGGATACAAATAGTTTATAATTGGAAAATAAGGACTCATAAGTGTACCGAGACCTCCTTGTTGATTATATATTTGGTAATTCGTCACTGCAATAGCTACTAGATATGCTGGAATAGGATAACTATGCTTAAAATAGGTTGTTTTATTAGAGCCAACAGTGGTTACACTTTGTTCAAATCCATTTGCTACGCTCACATAAGAAGAGGGTGCTGTGATATATATATCGACCATATTGACTTTATCATTCAAGTCTTGTTTACAAGGCCACCAATCTCTGGCTCCATAAGGTTCAGATAAAGTAAAAATAACTGGAGTTCCATTGTGAGTACTTCTAGTAAAAGCTCCTTGAGTTTGAGGAGGTGAACCGGCATAGGTAATAATAACCGTTGCGCTATTTCCAGTAGATAAAGTGGTAGGCAAGTTAATGACTAACTCATAATTAGCTTGTGAAAAAGTTAAATTGGCACTATTCATAGAAACGGAACTTACTATTAATGCTGTTGCCATATCAAAAGTCACCGTGCTCATATTGGATAAGGCTGTAAAAGTTGTTTTTACTACTCCACTAATATAAGGTGTTGCGTTGTTTGGATCTACTGTAAAACGCAATTCATGGTAAGTAATATCATAATTTTGTGTATTAGGGTTTACCTGAAGATTCATTGTTGTAGCAGCCGATTTCATTTCGGCCTCTACCATCCTACTAAAGTCTTCCTGATTTGACTGAGAGAAACTCAGCAAGCAACACAATGAAAATAAGATTGGGGTAATTTTTTTCATCTTGCAACCAATTAAATAGTTCTGTTTATTAATATATTAGGCGAAAATACTAATTTTTATTAGAAATTTTCAAAAATATCAATAACAACATTATCAATTTAGCAAATGTTTATCCTAATTCATTACTATTTTAGCACAATTTAGTACATTTGCTATCCAAAATTATTAATCATGTTACAGGTAAATTTTATTAGAGAAAACAGAGAAGAAGTGATTAAGCGCTTGGCTAAGAGAAACATCGATGCAAGTGCTACCGTAGATCTTGTGATTGAATTAGACGAAAAAAGAAGAGCTACACAAGTAGAATTAGACAATCTTTTGGCAGAATCTAATAAATTATCCAAAGACATTGGTGAATTGATGAAATCTGGTGAAAAAGCAAAAGCCGAGATTTTAAAACAAAAAACAGCTCAGTCAAAAGAAAAAGTAAAAGAATTGAATGAAGTTTTAAGTGCAACCGCTAATGAACTTCAGGAGGAATTATATAAATTACCTAATGTTCCTGCTGAAATTGTTCCAGAGGGTAAATCAGCAGATGACAACATCAACGTGTATCAATCTGGTGAAATTCCAGCATTATTTGAAGGTGCCTTACCACATTGGGAACTAATTAAAAAATATGATATTGTTGATTTCGAATTAGGCACAAAGATAACGGCACCGGGATTCCCAGTTTACAAAGGTAAAGGAGCTAAACTACAACGCGCTCTAATTTCTTATTTTTTAGACAAAAATATTGATGCTGGCTACCAAGAGTTCCAAGTGCCACATATGGTAAATGAAGCATCTGCATATGGAACGGGACAATTACCTGATAAAGATGGACAAATGTATCACGATGCGAAAGACAATTTATATTTGATTCCAACAGCAGAAGTACCTGTAACCAATATTTTTAGAGACGAATTACTCCAAGAGAATCAATTACCTATTTTGTGTACAGGCTACACACCATGTTTTAGAAGAGAAGCTGGCTCTTGGGGCGCTCATGTTCGTGGTTTAAATCGTCTACACCAATTTGATAAAGTTGAAATTGTACGCATTGAAAAACCTGAAAACTCTTATGCCGCTTTAGATGGAATGGTTGAACATGTAAAAGGAATTTTAGATGAATTAAAACTACCTTACAGAGTGTTGCGTTTGTGTGGCGGAGACATGGGATTTGCTTCAGCGTTAACTTATGATTTTGAAGTATTCTCAACTGCACAAGATCGTTGGTTAGAAATTTCATCTGTGTCAAACTTTGAAACCTTCCAAGCCAATCGTTTAAAACTAAGATTCAAAGATGCAACTGGTAAAAACCAATTAGCACACACATTAAACGGAAGTTCACTAGCTTTACCAAGGGTTTTAGCTGGAATCTTAGAAAACTATCAAACACCTGAAGGAATTATAATCCCAGAAGTACTAAGAAGATATACTGGATTTGACATTATAAACTAATCCCATTAAAGCAACTTCAAAAGAGTTGCTTTTTTTATTCTCTTAAAAAAAAGCCAACAACACACTTTATTAACCTAATTTTGTTATTTTAGTGGTTCGATTTATGAAAAAAACAGCCTATATCCTTATTTTTCTTTGCTCCTTACTAACATGGGGACAAAACGAACAATTAGCACAAAATTACTTTGACAAAGGCGAATTTGACAAAGCAGCTACCTTATTGGATGAAATTGTAAAAAAACAACCTAATAACACATTTTTTGTTCAAAAATTAGCAGCAAGTTACCAGCAACTACAACAATATTCAAAAGCAGATCAACTTTTAACAGAAAAATATGACCAATACAAGTTACCAAGTTATTTAGTCGAATTAGGTTATAATTATCAATTACAAAAAAACCAATCAAAAGCCGACTCTTATTACGAAAAAGCATTCAAAGAAATTGAAAAAAATGCAAACTATGCATATAGTATAGCACAAGTATTTGAGCAAAAAAACTTGTTACAATGGGCTTATAAATCTTATGAAGCCGGACAAAAATCTAATCCAAACCTCAATTTTGATTACCAAATGGCTTTACTGCAAGGTCAAATGGGTAATTTAGAAAACATGACAACTAAACTATTTGATTATGCATACGCTAACCCCAATGCCTTGGTAAATGTACAAAACCAATTGTCTTATTTTCTTCAAGAAGACACAGAAGGAACTTTTTTAGCTTCACTAAAAAAAGAATTATTACTTAGAACACAAAAAAATCAGGATATCTTTTGGAATCAATTTTTGAGTTGGCTCTATATTCAACAAAAAGAATACAGTAAAGCATTTATACAAGAAAAAGCTATCTACAAACGTAATCCTCAATCTTTTGAAGACATCATTCAATTAGCACAATTGTGTATCAACGACAATGACAACGAAACAGCCAACAATATTTTTCAATTCATTATTGATAATACGAACGATGAAGAAACTATAATTACAGCAAATTATTACATCATAAAAAATCAAATTGAGAAAGCAAAACCCGAAGAATACCTAGCAATAAAACAAAAACTAGATAACCTATTAACTCAATTTGGAGATTCCCCTTATGCTTTAGACCTTAAACTACTTTCAGCCCAATTTTACACCTTTAATCTCAATCAATTTTTACAATCAAAAACTATTTTAGAAGGATTATTAGAGAAACCATATAACATTAGGCAAAAAGCAAAAATTAAAATGAAATATGGCGATGTTTTAGTTTACGATGAAAAATTCAACCAAGCGATTATTTATTATGCCCAAATAGAAAACGATTTACCTAATGATGAAATGGCGCATGAAGCTACGTTTAAAATGGCCAAAACCAGTTTTTATAAAAAAGACTTTGACTGGGCTATGAAACAAGCAAAAGAAATGAAACAAGCTTCTTCTTTATTAATTGCCAATGATGCTGTAGAATTATTTTTATTAATTAGTGATAATACAGCCGAAGATTCACTTCGTGTTGCCTTACAAGATTATGCAAAAGCCGAATTATTAGAATACAAAAACAAACCAACCGAAGCGTTAACTGCTTTTCTTCAAATCCTAGAGAAACATAAAGGTAATAGTATTGAACCAAGCACGATTTATCGCGTTGCCCGAAATTATGAAAAACTAGGGGAATACAACAAAGCGGTCACATATTATGAACAAATTTTAGCCAAACATAAAGATTCTTATTATATAGATGAAGCCTTATATTTTAGTGCCGAAATCTATCGAAAATATTTAAACGAATCTGAAAAAGCAAAAGGCTATTATGAGAAAGTTGTCCTAGAACATCCTGATAGTATCTATTTTACAGCTTCCCGAATTCAATTTAGATCACTTCGCGGCGATAAACAAGCAGGAATATAAAGTTTTGTATCTTTGCAATTCAATTACAAAAAAATTAAAATGAAATTCAACACGAAAGTTATACATGGTAACCAACACCATGATCCAAGTACCGGAGCGG
The DNA here is from genome assembly GCA_964398425.1 of uncultured Flavobacterium sp. Taxonomy (GTDB): domain Bacteria; phylum Bacteroidota; class Bacteroidia; order Flavobacteriales; family Flavobacteriaceae; genus Flavobacterium. The sequence continues at coordinate 24,820 of CAYNNB010000015.1, read as the reverse complement.
TAATGCCTCCAGTTTACCAAACCTCTACCTTTGTTCAAACCAGCCCAGGAAAACCTTTAGCTGAATATGAATACAGTAGAGCTGCTAACCCTACAAGAACGGCTTTGGAAAATGCCTTGGCCAGTATTGAAAATGGAACTAGAGGCTTAGCTTTTGCTTCTGGATTAGCAGCAACCGATTCGGTAATGAAATTATTGAAACCTGGTGATGAAGTAATTGCAATGGATGATTTATATGGCGGAACGTACCGAATGTTTGCACGTATTTATCAAGACTTTGGAATCAAATTTAACTTTGTCGATATGAATGATTTAGTCAAGTTTGAAGGCTTAATCAATGACAAAACTAAATTGGTTTGGGTAGAAACGCCAACAAACCCCTTAATGAAGTTGGCTGATATTGCAGAAATCGCTAAAATTACTAAAAAACATAAGTTATTATTTGCCGTTGACAACACGTTTGCTACGCCATATTTACAAAAACCACTCGATTTAGGTGCTGACATTGTAATGCACTCAGCTACTAAATATTTAGGGGGCCATAGCGATGTAATTGCAGGTGCTTTAATTGTTAAAGACCAAGAATTAGGCGAAAAATTACATTTTGCCCAATTTGCAACTGGTGGTACCTTAGGACCGCAAGACAGTTACTTAGTATTAAGAGGAATCAAAACCTTACATTTACGTGTGCAAAGACATTGTGAAAACGGAATCAAAGTAGCTGAATTTTTAGCCAATCATCCAAAAGTAGAACGCGTATATTACCCAGGGTTAGCGAGTCATCCGTTTCATGAAATTGCCAAAAAACAAATGATTGGCGGTTTTGGAGGTATGGTAACCTTTACTTTTAAATCGGGAGCCAAAGCTGACGCAATTGATTTCCTAGAAAAATTAAAAGTCTTCACTTTAGCCGAATCATTGGGAGGTGTAGAATCGTTAGCCAATCATCCGGCATTAATGACACACGCTTCCATACCAGAAGACAAACGAAAAGAAATAGGCATTACAGATGATTTAGTCCGTTTAAGCGTTGGGGTGGAAGACATCGACGACTTATTGGCTGACATCGCACAAGCCTTGCAATAAACATTCTAAAACTCGTCTACAAGGCGAGTTTTTTTATTTTAGGAGACCTATTTGGTGCATAAAGGGAAAACCCATATGCTTCCAACACTCGTTTTTAAGGCTTCTAAAACCTCAACCTATAAAAAATCTCAAACAAAGGTCACATCTTGTATATACTTGACGTGTTTTGAACTAAAGACATAAAAAAATCCCAATCTTTCGATTGGGATTTTGTATTTAATAAAATTGAAAATTATTTTTTCTTTCCTTTTGCAGCTTTCTCTGCTTTTGCAGCCTCTTGAGCAGCTTTCATAGCAGCACGAGAAATCTTCACTTTACAAACAACCGTATTATCTGGGTGTAAAATTTTGAAGTTGTTAACTGGTAATGAAGTAACATATAATTTGTTACCCATGTCTAAATCAGAGATATTGGCTTCAACGAAATCAGGTAAATTAGCAGGTAATGCTCTTACTTTTAATTTACGTTGGTTTACTTGTAAATCTCCACCAGCCATAACACCTTTAGAATTACCTACAAATTTAACAGGCACTTCCATAGTTACTTCTTTAGTAGCATCTAATTCAAAGAAATCGATGTGCATAATTTTATCAGAAACTGGGTGGAATTGAATATCTTGTAAGATACCATTGAATTTTTTATCCCCTAAATCAATCTCAACAGTGTGAGCTTCTGGAGTATAAACTAATTTAGAAAATGACTTTTCTTCAGCAGAAAAGTGAACTGGGTTTTGTCCTCCGTAAAGTACGCAAGGAACCATTCCAGCATTACGTAAGGCTTTAGTAGACACTTTACCTACGCTTTCTCTTTCAGATCCTTTGATCGTAATTGATTTCATAAGAAATAAATTAAAAATTAAAAATTACATTAAAAACTTTCCACTAATGGAATTATTGTTTTGAACCATGTGCATTACTTCTGCAAATAATGGTGCACAGCTCACTACTTTTATTTTTCTTGACTCTTTCTTTAAAGGAATTGAATCTGTTACAATTAATTCTTCCAATTTAGAGTTTTCTATTTTTTCATATGCAGATCCTGACAAAATAGCGTGTGTACAAATAGCACGCACACTCAATGCACCTTTTTCAATCATTACATCAGCTGCTTTTGCTAATGTTCCACCTGTATCTATCATATCGTCAACCAATATAACGTGTCTTCCTTTTACTTCACCAATCAACTCCATAGTATCAATAACGTTGGCTTGTTTACGTTGTTTGTAGCAAATCACCACATCTGATTCTAAGAATTTAGAATAAGCATAAGCTCTTTTAGAACCACCCATATCGGGAGATGCAATTGTTAAACTTTCTAGACGCAAACTTCTCACATAAGGTAAGAAAATGGTAGATGCAAACAAATGATCAACAGGTTTTTCAAAGAAACCTTGAATTTGGTCGGCGTGTAAATCCATTGTCATAATTCGGGTAGCACCTGCTGTTTCTAACAATTTAGCAACTAACTTGGCACCTATAGGGACTCTTGGTTTGTCTTTTCTATCTTGTCTTGCCCATCCAAAATAAGGAATCACTGCTGTAATATGACGTGCTGATGCTCTTTTAGCGGCATCTATCATTAACAATAGCTCCATTAGATTGTCTGCACTTGGGAAAGTAGAACAAACTAAGAATACACGCAATCCGCGAATTGACTCTTCAAACGAAGGCTGGAATTCACCATCACTGTATTTTGAGAACGTTACTTTACCTAACGGAACACCATAATGATTGGCAATTTTTTCCGCAAGATACACACTTTGAGAACATGCAAATATTTTTGCTTCCGGCTCGTTGTATGACATTTTAATTTGTTGTTTTGTAGTTAGTTAGTGTTGTGTTGTGTAAATCGGGTGCAAAGTTAGTAATTAAAATGAACTCTGAAAGCAATTTTTTAAGTATTTTTAAGTTTGTTTTTTTATAAAGTTTTATATATTTGCACTCACAACCAAGCCATGGTGGCGGAATTGGTAGACGCGCACGACTCAAACTCGTGTTCTTCGGAGTGTGGGTTCGATTCCCACCCGTGGTACAAAGCTCAGTTTTACTGAGCTTTTTTTATTTCAACTAAAAATAAAAAACCGCAATAAATTACTTTTTACTAATAACAAAGCAAAAGAATAATTTATTGCGGTAAGTAAATAAAACTAAGGAATTACCAAATTTTAACGCGTTTATCTGGCGCTATATACATACCATCTCCTGGTTTAATATTAAATGCTTTGTAGAACGCTTCAATATTTTGCAATGGCACATAAGCTCTATACATCCCTGGCGAATGTGGATCTGTTTTTACTTGATTTTTAATAGCCTCATCACGCATTTTACTTCTCCAAATAGTAGCCCAAGAAATGAAGAAACGTTGCTCTGGCGTAAATCCATCAATCAATCCAGGGTTTCCTTTTTCTTTTAAATAAATTTGTAACCCATCATAAGCCGCATTCACACCTCCTAAATCTCCAATATTTTCTCCTAAAGTAAATTTACCATCTACATAGATTCCAGGTAATGGCTGTAAAGCAGAATATTGATCAGCTAAAGCACCTCCTAATTGAGTAAATTGTTTTAAATCATCTTCACTCCACCAGTTAATTAAATTTCCTTCTGCATTGTATCTTGAACCCGAATCATCAAAACCATGTGAAATTTCATGACCAATTACACCTCCAATTCCTCCATAATTTACAGCTTCATCAGCTCTATAATCATAAAAAGGTGGTTGTAAAATAGCGGCTGGGAAAACAATTTCATTATTGGTTGGATTATAATATGCATTTACCGTTTGAGGTGACATACCCCATTCTTCCTTATCCACTGGTTTACCATATTTTTCGATATTTTTCTTATTGCTCCAACGACTTAAAGCTAAATTATTTTCAAATAGAGTTCCTCCTTGCTCAGGTCCTTTTATAGTCAAATCGCTGTAATCTTTCCATTTGTCAGGATAACCAATTTTTACTCTAAATTTTTTCAATTTCGCAATAGCGTTAACTCGAGTAGCTGGTGTCATCCACGGTAAATTATTAATTCTATTTTCATATGCTTTGAAAACATTAGCAATCATAGCTTCTGCCTTTTGTTTAGCCTCTGCTGGAAATTTTTTCTCTACATATAATTTACCTAATGCCTCACCTAAAGCACCATTCACCTCTGCTAAAGCACGCTCTGTAGCAGGTCTTTGCTTAATCGCTCCTGTTAACGTTTTACTATAGAATTCCCAATTAGCCTTCTCAATAGTGGTAGATAACTCATCTGAAGCTCCTCTTAATAAAGTCCATTTCATATAAGCTTTCCATGCATCTACTTGATTTTCTTTAAAAAGTTGATCTAAAGCCGTTAAATATTTAGGTTGTGAAACCACTACAGAATCTAACTTTGGTAATCCCATTTTTTCAAAATATGCATCCCAATTATTGGTTGGAAACATTTTTTGTAAATCTGAAACAGACATAGGATTATATGTTTTTCTTCTATCTCTTCTCTCTACACGGTCTAAAGTAGGTTTAGCTAAAGAAGTTTCAAAAACCAAAATCTTTTCCGCATTAAATTTTGCCTTAGCCGCGTCGTCACCAATAAATTGTAACATTCGCGCTACATGAGCAACATACTTTTCTCTTTTCTCTTTATTATCGGGTGAATCAGAAACATAATAATCTCTATCAGGTAAACCTAAACTCCCTGTTCCTACATACACGACATTGCGATTACTGTTTTTTGCATCAGCTCCCACATAAGAACCAAAAAAACCGATACCTACCTCAGCTCTAAATTCAGACAACAAACGCATTACATCAGCGCTGCTTTTTACTTCTTCAATTTTGGCCAAATAAGGCTTTATAGGTCCGATTCCTGCTTTATTTCTTGAAACTGTATCTAAAATTGTTTTATACAAATTGACTGCTTTCGCTTGGTCTGATTTTGGATCTAAATTTTTATTTGCCACAGCCTCTTTCAAGATAGCCATTACGTCATCATCCGTATTTTTGCGCAATTCATCAAAACTTCCCCAACGAGTTCTATCAGCTGGAATTTCAGTGTTTTTTATCCATGTCCCATTTACATAATTGAAAAAGTCTTGAGATGGACTTACGGATTGATCCATAAATTGGGTTTGAATCCCTACACTTTTGCCAGAAACAACTTGAGTAGTTTGCTGCTTAGATTTACAACTATAGAAAGCAGTCGTGAGTATAAGAAGTCCTATACTTCCTCTAAAAAATTTTGTATTCATTGATTGATATTAAAATTAAGGATTACTTGATTTAAGAATAATATTGAATTTACAAATAAAAGAACAAGCATGAAATTTCACAAACGATTATTGTTAAAACTTACAACCAAAAAACAATTATTGTTGGTTTTCAACATGTTGAACAAAACAAACTTAATAAAAAAATAAAGATTCAACAAGAACAGATGTTAAAAACAAAATAGCTGTAAATTAGTTTTCATACTTTTGCACTAAATTAATTTTTATCATGTTTAAAAATAAAGTCTTTACTGTTTTCTTTATTACTTTGTTAATAACCATCTTTTTTTCTATACATTCACTTATGAATAGAAAAGATTTACCCATAATCACACCTAGAGATGTAAATCCTGAGTTGGTAGATTCAACGGTACAACACATTGGTTACAAGCACACTATCGCTCCCTTTAAATTCATTAATCAAAATGGAAAAGTTATTACAAATAAAGACTATAAAGGTAAAATTTATGTAGCTGATTTTTTCTTTACTACTTGCCAAACCATTTGTCCTAAGATGACCACAAACATGACTTGGCTACAAGATCAAATTAAAAATAATCCAAAAGTGAAATTGCTTTCTCATACCGTTTTTCCTGATGAGGATACTGTTGAAGTTTTAAAACGTTATGCAAAAGAAAGGGGAGTTATTGACAGCAAATGGAATTTGGTAACAGGCAAAAAAGAAGAAATTTACAAAATAGCTCGTCAATCTTATTTAGTAGTAAAAACAGGAAAACCTGATGAATTATACGATATGGTACATACTGAAAATTTTGTTCTTGTTGATCAAAAAGGAAGAATTCGTGGTTTTTATGACGGAACGCTATTAGATGAAGAAAAAGAAGGAGTAAAAAATGTCAAACAGTTGCTAGAAGACATCGAATTTTTATCTAATCAAGAGTAATTATATTTCATTTTTCTAAGAATACGAAGAGCTTCTTTGAAGCTAGTGTAAACCTGTGGATTTTTATACCCTTTTAGTAAGGCTTTAGTAGCTATCAATTTATTCTTTGCCTCTTTAAAATCATTCAAAAAACAAAGCATCAACGTAGATGGAATGTTCAACACTTCTCGTTCTTCAATGATTTGTCCTTTTTCTAACTTATAAATATTGTTTAAAGTAGCATTATAAATATGATGCAAAAGCTTTTTATTATACTGGGGAGGGTCAAACAGCATTTTAGTTTCCATTTTATAATAACCATTATCATAAAAAGTAAATGACACCTTTTCCAAAGGGTAATAACTAGTTTTATCATTCAAGCCTAAAGGAACATATTCTGTAATGTGAAAACTATCTTCATCATGAGTTATAACAACATCATCTTGATTGGAATAAAATAGTTTTACTTGTTCATTAACCAATTCGATATCTACTCGTGAATAAAAAATTTGCTCCCTGAAAATTCTTTTTTGACCAGCCCAACATACTACAAAATTTTCTCTAAACACTTTATAATGACAAGGTAAATCTTTATGCCTTATGGTTATGAAATCCAAAACACTGTCTAAAGTATTTTCAATACTGTTCCTTGAATTATTTTCAATACTAATTACCGTTTCAACATTTGATTTAGATAATGGAATTTTTTCAATTGTTGGTGAAGAATTACTTCCAATGCGAACAAATAAAGTTTGTGCTGGTATAGTATGAATAGATTTTTTAAAAAAAGAAATTTTATTTTTAGGTTTTATTGTCACTAATCCAACCACCTTGTCTTTTGATAAATTAGGAAAGGGCACATTTTCATACAAAATCTTAGGTGGATTTTCTAAGAAAGCGTTGACTAAATTTTGAATACGACTATCGTCAAAAAAATCATCTCCTAGAATTTCATTGGTATCATCTTCTACACCCACCACAATATAAGAATGATTGAATGGATTAGAATTAGACAAAGCACAAATATGTTTTAAAAACTTAGCTTTACCTTCTTTGGTGTGCAAATTTAATTGCCGCTTTTTATCATAAAAGCTATTTTCATTATTGTAAGCCAATAAATTTTTAATAAGCAAGCGCTTGTTAATCATAGGACAAATATTCTAATGAATTTAAGGCACTTTATTCCCTTGACTTTCAATCCAAATAGCAAACCAATCTTCTAGTTCCAATTCAAATTGATTCAATTGATTCAATTGTCTAATACGTTCTAAATTAGTAGTTCCAATTACAGGAAGTATGAGAGCCGGATGCCGAACTATCCACTGGAGAAGAAGAAGTTCAGACGTTACTTGATATTTAGCAGTTAATCGTTCTAACAAACTTCTTAATCTAAGGGTTTGAGGGGTTTCTACACGAAAAACAGTACCTAAAGGATTCCAAGCCATAGGTTTGATACTATGATGTTGCATATAATCTAATGTTCCATCTAACATGGGTTCTAAATGAGTAGCTGAAAATTGGATTTGATTGAAAGTTACTGCAGTATGTCTTCTTATCATTTCTGTTTGCGAAGGTGTAAAATTAGACAAACCAAAGTTAACGATTTTTCCAGAAATTTTCAACTCTGTTACCGCATCAGCAATTACTTCTGGCTGCATTAGTGGACTAGGACGATGCAACAACAATACGTCTAGGTAATCTGTTTGTAAGTTCTTTAAAGATTGTTCTACGCTCCAAAGAATGTATTCTTTACTATAATCATAATGTTTTAGACTGTAAGGTCTAGCCTCACTAGGATATTTTATCCCACATTTTGAAATAAATTGAACTTGTTCTCTTGGTAATTTTAAAGCGCTCCAAGCTTTGCCAAAACTAGCCTCAGTAGTATACCCACCATAAATATCTGCATGATCAAAAGTGGTAACGCCTTCTTCTAAATATTGAAGAATTAATTGTTCCATTTCTCGAGTGTTGAAGTGCTTACCCCAAACACCCCAATTCATTGTTCCTGCTATAATTGATGAAAGCGGAATGGACATAGATATAAATTTTTATTAAAAATAAACATTTTTATTGAGATGAAAAAAAACAGAATGTTAAAGCTTTGTTATGTTATAAATAACACAAAATAGTTTGTTTCTATTAATTAAAAAATCAACTAGCATTTCTTAAATTTCTGTTTAATTTTTCTATCGATTTCCTAAAACAATATTAATTTCTCAATAAAACGAACAGTTTTAACGGAGTATTAACATCAAAACTGCTTAAAAAAATTGAATTTGCACCCTACAAAGAAAATTATATTTTTGTGCCTCGTAAAATCGGATGAAAATGGAAGTAAATCAAACCAATTTAGACATTGCTGCTATCAATGAGCAAATTCAAAATGAAAGTGCATTTGTAGAGGTCTTAACCTTTGAAATGAATAAAGCAATTGTAGGTCAAAAACACATGATTGAACGATTGATGATTGGATTATTAGGACAAGGTCATATCCTGCTTGAAGGAATGCCAGGTTTAGCAAAAACCTTAGCCATCAATACGCTTTCAAAAGCCGTACATGGTTCATTTAGCCGCATTCAATTCACGCCTGATCTTTTACCTGCAGATGTGGTAGGTACTCTAGTATACAATCCTAAAGAAGCTGCCTTTTCAGTTAAAAAAGGACCTGTTTTTGCTAACTTTGTACTTGCTGATGAAATCAACCGATCTCCAGCTAAGGTACAATCAGCTTTACTTGAAGCCATGCAAGAAAAACAAGTTACCATAGGTGAAACAACTTATAAGTTAGACACACCTTTCTTAGTGCTAGCAACTCAAAATCCAGTTGAACAAGAAGGAACTTATGCCTTACCTGAAGCTCAAATGGATCGTTTTATGCTTAAAACAGTCGTAGATTATCCTAAAATGGATGAGGAACAAGCCATCATTAGACAAAGTTTTCAAGTAGGATTTACGTCAATTAATGCAGTTGTGAGTCTGGAACAAATCAAGAGAGCTCAAGAATTGGTTAGAAAAGTATATATGGATGAAAAAATTGAGAAATATATTCTAGATCTTGTTTTTGCTACGCGTTTTCCAGAAAAATACAGATTAGAATCTATAAAACCTTTTATTCAATATGGTGCATCTCCTAGAGGAAGTATTAATTTAGCACTTGCTGCTAAATGTCATGCTTTCATTAAAAGAAGAGGATATGTAATTCCTGAAGATGTCCGAGCTGTGGTTTATGACGTTTTACGTCATCGCATCGGAATTACTTATGAAGCTGAAGCTGAAAATATCACAACAGAAGCTATTATTACTAAAGTCTTAAATCAAGTTCAAGTACCTTAATTTGTCAATTCAGTCACTATTTTTTAACCTGAATACTAACACTGAATTCAGCAAAGAAGTCAAAATGAAAACTAAAGACCTGCTTAAAAAAGTAAAAAAGATTGAAATTAAAACCCGAAAGTTGAGTAATCATCTTTTTTCGGGGCAATATCATTCATCTTTTAAAGGTCGTGGAATGACATTTTCTGAAGTACGCCAATATCAATATGGGGACGATGTACGGGCTATAGATTGGAACGTAACAGCCAAAAACAACGATACTTATGTAAAAGTGTTTGAAGAAGAACGTGAATTAACACTTTTATTAATGGTTGATGTTTCTGAGTCACAAAAATTTGGTTCTGCTGAAATAGATAAAAGAGAATTAGTCGCTGAAATTAGTGCAACTCTTGCCTTTTCCGCTACTCAAAATAATGATAAAATTGGTCTTTTACTTTTTTCTGATGAGATTGAATTGTTTATTCCTCCTAAAAAAGGAAAATCTCACGTGTTAAGAATCATAAGAGAATTAGTTGAATTTGAACCTAAAAGCAAAAAAACTGATATAAAAAAAGCACTAGAATATATATCTCAAATCATGAAGAAGAAAGCTATTGTATTTGTCATTTCTGATTTCATGGCAACAGATTATGAAAAAGCGCTACAAATAGCCTCCAAAAAGCATGACGTAACCGGGGTTCGTATTTTCGATTTAAGAGAACAGAAGCTACCTAATTTAGGGCTTATTTCTGTAGTAGATGCCGAAACAGGGATACATTCTTGGCTAGATACTTCTGAAATAAGTGTACGTACAGCATATGAAAAAGAATTTTTAAGAAATGAAGCGTATTGTTCTTCTGTATTTTCAAGTTGTAAAGCAGGTCTTATTCATACCTGTACGAATGAAAGTTATGTATCCAAATTGATTACTTATTTTAAATCAAGAGCCTAATGAAATCAAGTGTACTTTTTTTTGTTTTTTGTTGGTGTACATTGGGTTTTACTCAATCGATAACATCTACTATCAACAAAAAAAATATAAAAATCGGAGAAGAAATACAAGTCATTTTACGAACTAAAGTGCATGCTAGTGATTTTGTAGTATTCCCTAAAGTAGATTCCATTGGAAAATTTGAAGTCATTGAGAATTATCCTGTAGACACCTTAAAATCGAATCTCGAAACAGTACTGGTTAAAAAGTATGGATTAACACAATTTAATGCAGGAACATTTACTTTGCCTGGTCTAGAAGTACTTTTCAACAAGAAAAAAATAACAACGTCAAAACAAGTTGTTCTGGTTAAAGACGTTACTGTTGATACAACCAAACAAAAAATGTTCGATATCAAAGCAGATGCAGTTATTAAACCTGAAATAGAACAGATTCAAATCGAAGAAACCACCACGCAACAAATTGTGTTGGCACTAATTGGAATTTTTTTATTGTCCTTTATAGCTTACGTAATCACAAAAAAAATACAACTTAAAGTAGAAGCTAATCAACAAGCGTACAAACCTCCTTTTGAAAAGTTTGAACATGAAATGAAGCAAATGGAAGGACTAGAGAAAAACAGTAAAGCCTTTTATTCAAAATTGACTGAGGCTGTAAAACGTTATTTTGAGGTTACTTTAGAAATCCCTGCACTCGAAAGCACGTCAAATGAATTACTTTTATGGGTCTCAAATAAGATTTCGGAACAACAAATTCAGTTAACTTCTAGCACTTTACTACACCTAGAAAGGGTTCTTCAAAATGCTGATTTAGCAAAGTTTGCAAAAATTCAATTAGAAGAAAGAATGCTATTAGCAGACCAAAAAAGTTGTATTAATACAATAAAAGAGTTTCACCAATTACTCCCCGCTTCTAACGAAGAAAAAAGAGTGAAAAAAGCTCAAGAAATAGCAGAAAAAAGGAGAATTAAACAAGTAAATATTCGTCAATTAATAGCCATTAGTACTTTTGTATTAGCCACATTAGCCAGTATTTTTTGCTTGGGTTATCAAAATATAATGGATTATTTCCATCAACAATGGGAAGGTAAAGATGCTTATTATTATCAAAAAAAGGAATGGGTAACTTCAGAATATGGTTATCCGCCTATCCAACTAGAAACGCCTGAAATCTTAGCCCGTATAAAATCGGATTGGAAACGTCCAGAAATAAAAAATTTTGCATCCTTTCAATGGCAAAATCTGAGCGATCCTTTGTCCATTGCTGTTCGTACTATTGCTTTTAAAGATTCTGTTCCATTTGTACTGAATGATGTAGTGAATAGAGAATTAGGTGAATTAATGCAACAAAATGCTAAAGGCATCAAAATGGACATGAAGAAATTCAAAAATAGTAAAGGCGTTGAAGGAGATCAAGTGATTGGAACATATACTTTTAATGATGAAAAAGGAAGTCAAAATCATAAATTTTGTACTTTGATTTTACACGACAATAAAAGTCAACACATCATAACCATGTCATACAAAGCTTCTGATAAAGAAGCTGTTAGTTGGGTAGATAGAATTAGTAATAGTGTAGAATGGATAGCTTTGGAAGATGATGAATAGTACTTGGACATATCCCGCTTTTCTTTGGTTATTATTGCTCCTACCAATAATAGTAGTGGGTTATATGCAATTCAAAAATGAACAATACCCAACATTGAAAATAAGCCAATGGGTTTCAAAACCAGAATTAATTTCATGGAAGGCTCGCTTAAGACCCTATTTATTTGTATTACGAATGTTGGCTCTTGCTGGACTAATCGTGGCTCTTGCCCGACCTAGAAGCGCCGAAAAATCAAATTTCAGCAGTTTTAAAAACGGCATTGATATTGTCATTGCTTCCGATGTATCAGGTTCAATGATGGCAACAGATTTGAAACCCAATCGTTTAGAAGCAGTTAAAAATGTAGCTGCTAATTTTATTAAGAATCGCCCAAATGATCGAATTGGGCTCGTTGTATATGCAGGTGAAAGTTACACAAGAACGCCAGTTACCTCAGATAAGTTGATGGTACTCCAATCATTAGCCGAAGTTCAATACAATGGTTTTGCTTTGCAAGATGGTACAGCTATAGGTCTAGGATTGGCTACAGCAATAAATCGATTAAAGGAAAGCCCAACAAAATCAAAAGTGATTATTCTTTTAACTGACGGAGTGAATAATGCTGGAAGCCTTGACCCAATAACCGCGGCTGAAATTGCTAAAGAATACGGAATTAAAGTTTACACCATTGGAGTAGGAACAAATGGTATAGCCAATTTTCCAATAGCTAAAGATGCGGCGGGAAATTTAGTATTCCAACCGCAAAAAGTAGAGATTGATGAGTCTTTAATGAAACAAATAGCTGCTATTACAAAAGGAAAATATTTTAGAGCCAATAGTAATGAAAAGCTTGAGGCCATTTATAAAGAAATTGACGCATTAGAAAAATCAATAATCAAAGAGGAAAAACACATTCAATTTGATGAAAATTATAGACCTTGGGTACTAGTAGCTTTATTTTTTTTACTTGCTGAATTTGTTTTGAACCGAACTGTTTTTAAAAGTTTTATCTGATGGTGGCTATTGAAAAACCGATATATCTTTTTTTATTGTTACTAATTCCTTTAGGTATTGGTCTTAATCGCTATTTTCGATATTGGCAAATAAAAAAACAAGAAGAGTTTGGAAACACAAAAGCGTTAGAACAGATAGTTTCCAATCGAAATCATATTCGTAATAAACACAAAGGAATGTTACAAATGGGAGCGTTTGTTTGTTTAGTCATCGCATTAATCAATCCTAAATGGGGAACTGAAACAGAAACAGTTAAAGCACAAGGTGTTGAACTTGTTTTTGCACTAGATGTTTCTAAAAGTATGTTGTGTAATGATGTTAAACCAAATCGATTAGAAATCGCTAAACAAATCATAGCACAAACCATCTCTAAATTAGGTACAGACCGAATCGGAATGATTGCCTATGCAGGAAATGCACATCCTGTATTACCAATGACAACAGATTATGCTTTGGCAAAAATGTACTTACAAACCATCAATACAGACCTAATTTCTTCTCAAGGCACTGCTATTCAAAGCGCCATTGAAACGGCAGTTGATTTTTTTGATAATCCAAATTCTGGTAAAGCTATTATCTTACTTTCTGATGGAGAAGACCATGAAAGTGGAAGTAAAATTGCATCTTATGCCAAAGAAAAAGGAGTTAAAATTATTACAATAGGAATTGGCACTCCACAAGGAGGTAATATCACTTTTTTTGATGAATACGGTGAACCACAATTAAAAGTAGATCGTGAAGGCAAAGTAGTTATTACTAAACTCAACACGGAGGTATTAGAAACTATTGCATCGGAATCTAACGGTAAATATATTCTTGGAAATCAAACCACATTTGTCGTTGAACAAATTAAAGAGGCATTAGAAGAAATTAAAAAATCAGAATTTAAAGACCAACAATTGGCGCAACAAAAATCACAATTCCAATGGTTTTTACTTGCGGCTTTGCTATTACTTTTAGTGGACTTATTTTATTTAAAAAGAAAAGCATTTTCCTTAAGATTTTTTCTCCCAAAAAGAGCGCTAAAAAGGATTGTGGTATTAATTTATATATCCTCTTCTCATGGTTTAGCGCAACAAAAAATACCATCTAAAACTCCTGCTTTAGAAGAAATGAATAGAGAAGAAAAACTTCGACTCATTAAATCAAAAGCTAAAGAGGCTAAAGAAAAAGCTACTTATAATCTAGGAAATACGATTTATAAAGCAAAAAAATATAATGAAGCAAAAGATAAATACTTGGCATGTATAGAATCGGCTAAAACAAAAACAGATAAGCATAAAGCATATCACAATTTAGGAAATGTTTACATGCAGGAGAAAAATTATGAAAAAGCGATGGAGACCTATAAAAATGCATTGAAAAATAATCCTTCAGATGAACAAACTCGTTACAACTTAGCATTAGCTAAAGATATGCTAAAGAAGAATCCGCCTGAAAAGAAGCAAAAAGATAAAAAAAATAAGAATAAAAACAATTCTAAAGACAATAAAGACCAACAGGAAAATCAAAAAGAAAACAAAAAAAAGGGGGATAAGGAAAAAAACAAAGAAGATAAAAAAAATCAAAATAAAGAAAAAGGGAATCAGAAAGAGAATCAAAAACAACAAAGTCCTAAACCAAAAGGAGCTTCAAAACAACGCATAGAAAACATTTTAAACGCAATAAATAAGGACGAAAAACGCGTGCAACAAAAAGTCAATGCGCAAAAAATTAAATCTAAAACGATAGAAACAGATAAAGATTGGTAATAAAGATGAAGCGTAATATTTTAATTTTGTTTTTAGTTCTAGTTAATGTTTCATTGGCACAAACTAGATTAGAGGTAAAAATGTCGAAAACCACCTTAAAAGTGGGAGAATCGGTTCAGCTTTCTTTTGTCTTTAATGCTGTAGGGGATGATTTTATACCACCAAAAATAAATGGATTTCAAGTAAATGGCCCCATGGTAAGTCAAAGTGAAAACATCATTAATGGCGCCTATTCTGGAAATCAGCAATTTGCTTATGTGATTCAAGCAATACGACCAGGGAAATTTACCATTCCATCAGCTATGGTTGAGTTCAAAGGACGAATTTTTAAGTCCCAACCTGTAATTGTTACTGTTTTAAATCAAAATATTAAAGGAGAAAAACAGACCAACGAAGATTCTTATGTATCCAAAAACAATGTAGGTAAAAATGCTCCAGTTTTCATAGAAGCGGAAATCTCTAAAACAAATGTTTACATTAACGAACCTATCGAAGTAAGCTATCGTGTTTATCTAAATCCGAAATTCAAAATTGAAAAAGAGAACAAAATAAACTTCCCTAAATACAATAATTTTTGGAGCCAAACAGAAGATTTAAGAGACAACCATTGGGAACAAGTAGCAGTTAATGGCCGTATTTATTACACTAAATTGTTCAGAAGAACGGTTTTATATCCTCAAAAAACAGGTAACTTATTGATTGATCCGTTAAGTTTAGATTTCAATATTGCATACCCAACGGGTGAGTTAGATTTTTTCAATGACCCTCAATATGAAACAGCAAGAAGAGTCATTGCAACGCCTTCAAAAACAATAGTGGTAAAGCCATTACCTGAAAAAGGAAAACCTGAAAATTTTACTGGAGCAGTGGGAGTCTTCGAATTTAATGTAGTAGTTGATAAACTAGAAAGCAAAACGGGTGAAGCCATTCAAATAGATTTTGTGGTAAAAGGTACGGGTAATTTAAAATTATTTGAACTACCAAAACCTAATTTACCTGCTGATTTTGAAATTTTTGAACCTACACACAAAGAAGACATAGAAGAAAATATACGAGGAATGTCTGGTTCGATTTCAGATTCGTACACTGTTATCCCACAAAATAAAGGAAAATTTCTTGTGAAACCTCAACAATTCAGCTATTTTGATATTCAATCTAAATCATACAAAACCATTTCATCAGATGAAATAAATCTAACAATAGCTCAGGGAGATAAGCATATATCACAATTACAAAAAAATAAGACAGCTTCACCTAAAACGATATTACCTATTTTTACTGAGGCCAATTTCGTTACCCTGAATTCGTCGACTTTTTTTAACTCGGTGTGGTTTTATCTATTACTTGGTTTACCTATATTGACTGCTTTATTCTTACTTGTATATAAACGAAAAATAAATGAAAAAGAAGAAAAAGAACACACAAAAGTTCTAAATAATAAAAAACCAATTACCCCCTTATCATGGCAAAATTTAGAACAAAAAAGTACAGATAAAGAGGTGTTCTATGCAGAAATAGAGCATGAACTTAAAGCATTTATTACGACATATTTTCATATTGATCCAACACTTTCAAATGAAACTCTTCGAGAACAACTTTCAGAAAAAGGAGTCGAATTGTCTCTTTTAGTACAAATTGATAAATTATTACAAACTTGTGAAATAGCTAAATATACGCCTGTTTCCGATTTAAATAAAACTCAGGATTTGGAACAAGCAAATGAAATTATCAATCAATTAAAAGGATATTTAGAATGAAAAAGAAACTATTACTTTTAATTTTGTGCTTTTCGGGACAAATGTATTGGGCTATTGATAAGCAATCTCAAGCCGAAAGCTATTTTAAAGAAGCAAATCTGTTGTACCAAAAAGGTGAATTTGGACAAGCAGCTGAGGTATACCAGCAAATGGAACAACTAGAAGTTGAGGCGGCTGAGGTTTATTTCAATTTAGGGAATTGTTTCTATAAAATGGGGCAACTACCTCAAGCAATATTCAATTATGAAAAAGCAAATATTTGCGCGCCTTTTAATGAAAAAATAGAATCTAATTTAACTGTGGCTTATGACAATACTCATGACAAAATTGCCTTTAAAAATACCGCAACTTTTTTTACCTACTTAAAAGCTAAACTTTTGCCTTACCAATTTTGGATTTTTGCCTTTCCAATGATAATGGCCGTTTTAAGTCTGATTGCGTTGTATAATCATAGAATAAATAGAAAAAGTAGTTTCTCATTTATATTGTCTTCAATAGTTTTATGGTGTTTTGGATTAGTACTTACTCTAATTTTAGCTATAGACAAACCTACTAGAATTGGAATCGTTTTTGCCTCTCAAACGCCTGTAATCGCTACAAATCACAAGCAAAAAATCAGAAATGTTCACGAAGGAACTAAGGTGATTATTGAAGAAGAACAAGGAGCCTATCTTTTGGTACACTTAACCGATGTAACCAAAGGATGGGTAAAAAAAGAAGCTATAAAAGAAGTGGACTAATTCAATAAATGCTAATTAATTTCGTTTGTAGTATATTTGTGAGACCAATGCATTTTTTATGAAAAAAATCACTCTTTTTTTAATCGTGGTATTACCCACAATAATTTTAGCCCAACAAAATGCTTGGAAAGGTTATTTTTCCTACAATGAAATCACAGATTTGACTACCAATGAAAACAAAGTAATTGCTTCGACTAAGAATTCCTTATTTTCAAAAGAAACGACTACTGGAAATTTGGTTACTTTTACCTCTATAAACGAAGTTAAACCAGCAACTATTACTACTATTTACCAAAGTTCAACCCATCACACTTTTATTGGTAATGAAAATGGATTGATTATTATCATCAAACCTGATGGATCAGTTATCAATAAACCAGATATTATTCTTGAAGTTCCAGTGCCACCAAATAATAAAAAAATAAATGATTTTTATGAGTACAATGGAAAAATATATGTCGCAACACAATATGGAATAACAGTTGTTAACTTATCCAATTTAGAAATCGATGAAACCTATTATATTGGAAACTCAGGTGAAAGTTTAGATATATTACAAACTACCGTTTTTAACAACGAAATTTATGCCGTAACACGAACACAAGGAATAAAAAAAGCACTTTTATCGAATCCTTTTTTATATGATTACTCACAATGGACGGTCTTCAATAGTGGGAATTGGATTGGTTTAGTTACTTTCAACAATCAACTTGTAGGAGCAAATACTAATTCGATACTATATAAATTTATTGGAAATACTACTCAACAATTTGGGACTTTTGGATCTACAGGAATAAAACTTAAAACTTCAGCTAACTACTTAGTTTTTTTAGCTAACTATCAAATTCATGTTTATAACCAAAATTTAAGCTTGGAATCCCTTGTTTATAATATTCCTGATTACCCAGATTATTTCACAGGAGCCACTACTTTAAACAATAAATTATATATAGGCACCAGTAAAAATGGGGTTTTTGAAACACCCATTCCAAATACAAATACATTTACATCTATTTCACCTAATGGTCCTATTCAGGATTATTCTTTTAGAATCAAAAAAACAACAGATGAATTATGGATAACTCATGGTGGTTTTGATCGAACTTATGCTCCTGATTATAAATATGAAGGAATAAGCATATACCAAGCGAATTCTGGTTGGAATAAAATAGCGAAAGAAAATTTTCCCGACGTAGTGTCGTTAGGAACAATTTTAGAAAATAGTTTAAATAAAAAACAAAAATTTGTTTGCTCAAATCACAAAGGTCTACTAAAAATAGTAGATAAAACAGCATTTACTTTATTAGATCAAACCAATACTGGAGCAAATGGTTTAGAAAGTTTATACTATGCTCCTGATCCTAATTACAAATCTACTAGACCTAATAGCCTAATTCAAGATAAAGAAGGTAATATTTGGATGACTAATGCATATGTAAACAAAGCACTTAAAGTATTACGAAGCAATGGTTCCTGGCAATCATATGATTTAAGCTCTTTAATTCAAGACGCCACTAATGAACGATATGGAAACCTAGAAATTGACAAAAATGGTACGAAATGGATGGCTACTTTTTTAAATGGTGTGGTAGCCTTTAATGAAAAGTATAACAACAAAACTATTGTCATTAATACAACACAAGGGCTACCTGATTCCGATGTTCGTTGTGTAGCACTAGATAAAAAAGGACAATTGTGGATTGGTAATTACAAAGGCTTACGCATCATAAATAATGTGGATCGTTTTTTATCAGAGAATGAATTGACAGCGACCAATATTGTAATTCAAGAGGGCGATTTAGCTCAAGAATTATTTTACCAACAAACTATTCAAGATATTTATGTTGATGGTTCAAACAACAAATGGGTTTCAATTGCAGACGCAGGAGTTTTTCAAGTAAGTAGTAATGGACAAAGAACCTTGCATCGATTTACTAAAGAAAATTCACCTTTACCAAGTAACAACGTGTTGGATATTGAAATTGACGAAGTTTCAGGGGAAGTTTTCTTTGCTACTGATAAAGGGACAGTATCATTTTTGGGTTCATCAACTAAAGGAAGTGATAATTTAGAAAATGCTTATGTATATCCTAACCCTGTTCGTCCAGAATATACTGGAACCGTGAAAATTGCTGGTTTAATGGACAAGGTAAATTTAAAAATTACTGATATCGAAGGAAATTTAGTTTTTGAAACAACTTCCCAAGGAGGAACAGTAGAATGGGATACTACGGCTTTTGGGAAATACAAAGTTGCTTCTGGAGTTTATATGATCTTTATTTCCTCAAATGATGCGGCAGAAACAACAGTAAAAAAAATAATGATTATTAGATAAATGGTTTAATGAAAAAACATGAACGAAATCTAGTCTTTAAAAACCAGTTAACAACTACACATATTATTATAATCTCAAAAGGAAAAGAATAACGTTCATTGGTTCCATAAGTTGCAAGAGCTTGTAAAATAGAGGAACTAAACACAATAAAGGTATAAGCAAAAAGAGTAAAATTTTTACGATATCTCAAATAGAGATAGTTATAATAAAATGTCAAACCAACAAACATCCATTTAAAACCAAAAAAGACCATTTTTGGAATACGCTTAAGTACCCAAATAGTCTCAACGAGTACATTGTCTTCTTTAAAATGGAATTTAGTAAAGTCAAAATTGATATCTACTTTCCAAAAATCAAACCATGAGCGCATAATTACTTGATAAAGAAAATCAAATGGATGCTCTGATATAGTTTGTATAGCAAAATCTTCAAAATCTTTATTAAGAGCTAAAAAATCTTTTTTTTGGGTATCAAATTCTCCTGCTTCATAAGCTTTCCAAATTGCCATTGCTGCATACCCTTCCTCTTTTAATAAATAATCTCTGTGCTTTACATATGGATCTATAATCCATTGATATGTTTTAGGACCTTTCTCTGCAAAATAAACACAGTTCTGTATTTTATAAATTCCAAACATTGTTGAAGTAACAAAATATCCAGTTTTGGACTTCACAAAACCACACCACATTACAAATACTAAAGATGGTAAAATAAGTAAACTAAGTTGTTGAAATATGAATCTAGTTCTTGTTGATAAAAAAATCAAGAATACAATTAAAAAAGGTAAATACACAAAAAATGGTTTAGTAAGAATCAACAAACAAAATAAAACTATCAATAAACTTGTCATTACGACAGTAGGTTGTTTCAAGTAATTTGTACTCAATAAATAAAATAAAATACTAAAAATAAACAACAATAATGTTTCCATCAATAAAGATGATTCGTAAAAAAAGAGAGCTGAAATAATATGAATAACTATTGTAGTAATAAAGCCCTGTACCTTAGAAAAATTTAAGTTTAATAAAGTTTTAGCAGTAAAATATAAGCTGATTATTCCAATTATATACTGAAAATAAATCACATGCTTAAGATTTACTTGCAATATAGCAATTAATAAAGGGTAACCAAATGAACGAGTACAATCATATTGACTCAAATCAAACGCAAATAATTGTTTGGCAGGTATAATGTAGGATTCAGAATCATTAAAAATCATAACTTCGTCAAAAATAAAAAGTAAAATAAAAAGTCTAAAAAAGACCGCAAATAAAAGCACAGATAAAACATAATTTTTTTCAACAAATTGAATGATTATTTGAATTTTTTTTTCCATTTCCAACAGCTAAAGTTTCTTTATTAAACAAATGTAAGATAAAAAACACATGATTTTGGCTTTTATCAAATATATTGATCTAGTTAATAAATCAAAGTGTATAATTTATAGATTGAACTCACTACTTTTGCTTTAATCTCATTAGAAGAAAAGGTCAAAAAAAATGCTGATCAAAACGAAAGCCATTGTACTTAGCGCAATTAAGTATCAAGAAAAAAGCTTAATTGTAAAATGTTATACCCACAATCATGGGGTAAAATCATATTTTGTTCCATCGGCTTTTTCAACCAAAAAGACAAGTCAACGGGTGGCATATTTTCAACCGCTAACTCTATTAGAAATTGAAGCAACACATAAAAACAAAGGAACTTTAGAACACTTTAAAGAAGTGAAATTAGCTCATCCTTACCAAACAATTCCTTTAGATATTATAAAAAGTACAATAGTTATTTTTCTATCCGAAATCTTACATCATAGTATTTTAGAAGAAGAAAAAAATGAAACCTTATTTGAATTTCTAGAAACAGCTTTACTTTGGCTCGATACGCACGACAATATTGCCAATTTTCATTTGATTCTTTTAGTTCAAACAACGAAATTTTTAGGTTTTTTTCCTCAACAACCAGTAGAAAATTATCCTTTTTTCGAGATGATTGGAGGAGTATTTACTCCCTTTCACGGAGTCAGTTGCTTAACCGAACACGAAACATTACTACTCAAAAAATTAATACAACTCAAACTGGATAACGAACAAAAACTATTCACTGGAATCGAACGACAACTTTTACTTAAAATTCTATTAGACTATTATGCAATCCATTTAGATGGATTCAAAAAGCCTAAATCACTAGAGGTTTTGAAAGAGGTTTTTTCTTAAATTATTTAAGCTGTTCCTCAACATCAATTTTGCGTTTAGACGCTAAATTTGGGATATATTTAGGTTGTCCATTTTCTAAAAAACCTATTTTTGAATAATAAGGGTTAGGATTTGTTTGATATTCGTATCCTTGTTTGTCTACGTAATAAATTATTTTGTTCCTTTCTGCTTCGGCATAATTATATTGATGATAAATATATGAACTTAATCTACTGTAAATGGATGGAATTATAACCTTTTCGTAGTTACACAACCCTATTTTATCACCTATTTTTATTTCAAGAAACTCACCATTATTTTTAATAACATCATAAATTTGAGGAACTGTTATTTTACCTTTAGAATTAATTATTCCCATCTTTCCATTTGAATAAACAAAAGAATATTTCAAATAATCATCATTATTAGATGTAATTGGAACAATACTATCGTAAATTATTTCAGATAAATGGTTGCCTTTATCATCAATTAAACCCCACTTATTTTTTATACAAACTCTTGTGTAGTTTTCGTCAAAAGTTCTCACAAAGTCATATAAAGGTTCTATTATAATTTCGTTTTTCTTTTTAAATCCCCATTTACCATTTTTAGTAAAAGGAATTAGTGTTGAACTTTTTTCAACGCTCTCAAAAAGAAATTTACTTTCTCCACTAAATCCACCGCCAATAAAAAGAATATTGCCACTACCGTCAGAAAAATTTCTTATTAAAATTTTATCAGATTTATCAAATCCTATTCTTAATCTGTCAATGCTAAAATTTCCAAATAAAAAGGGTATAAAAAATTGTTTTTTTGAAAAATATACTTCAAAAAATTTCTTCTTTCTTTTACCTTTTAAAATGATTTCTTTTTGTACAAATTTATTTTCAACAATCTCATCATAGCTAATTTTCAGAATATTATTGTCTATAAATTCTAAATTGAAAAAATCAGATTTAACACTTTTTTTATTTATTAATGAGAAAAAATCTTGATTATAATTATTCTTTAAAAGAAATGGTCTAGAAAAGTATTTGCCTTTCATCGAATCAAGATTTATATTCTTTTTAAAATCAGAGGTGTTATTTATTCGATAAGTTCCACAAGAAAAAAAAAGGAACAAACCCAATATTAAAAACAAAAAAGTTATTTTATTTGTCATTATTCATGATTTTCAAGAAATAAAAGTAACAATAATAATTTAATTTATAAGAGAAATTTTTATTGATCAAACCACAACTTTTACCTTTTACCTTTTGCCTTTTACCTTTTAATCACTACTTTCGCAAATTGATAAAAGAAAACGACAAATGAGTGCAAAATTTACTGAATACAAAGGACTTGACTTGCCTACAGTAGCGTCTGAAGTTCTTGATTTTTGGAAAAAAAACAATGTCTTTGAAGAAAGTATCTCTTCTCGAGAAGGGAATACTCCATATGTGTTTTTCGAAGGACCACCATCTGCAAATGGTTTACCTGGAATTCACCATGTAATGGCGCGCGCTATTAAAGATATTTTTTGTCGTTATAAAACTCAAAAAGGCTACCAAGTGAAGCGTAAAGCTGGTTGGGACACACACGGTTTACCAGTAGAATTAGGTACTGAAAAAGAATTAGGTATCACTAAAGAAGATATTGGAAAAACGATTACCGTTACCGAATACAACGAAGCGTGTAAAAGAACCGTTATGCGTTATACTGATGTTTGGAACGACCTTACCGAAAAAATGGGGTATTGGGTAGATATGGAAAACCCGTATGTGACTTACAAACCCAAATACATGGAGACCGTTTGGTGGTTGCTAAAACAAATTTACAACAAAGATTTACTATACAAAGGCTACACAATCCAACCTTATTCTCCAAAAGCGGGAACAGGTTTATCCTCACACGAAGTAAATCAACCTGGAAGTTACCGTGACGTTACGGATACAACGATTGTAGCGCAGTTTAAGGCAAAAGAAGAAACATTACCTAGTTTTTTACAAGGTTTTGGAACGATTCATTTCTTGGCTTGGACCACAACCCCTTGGACCTTGCCATCAAACACAGCATTGACCGTTGGACCAAAAATCGATTATGTTTTAGTTCAAACTTTTAATCAATATACTTTTGAGCCTATTAATGTTATCTTGGCAAAACCTTTAGTTGGAAAACAATTTGGTGGAAAGTATATAGAAAGCAATGATTTATTTGATTATTTAAAAATTTCAAAAAAGGTAGATTCAAATTCTCCAAATTTTGAAGTTCTTAAAGATAGTTTTTCTAAAGAACAAATTGACGAGACTGTCGAGTTGATGAATTATGTTAAGCAAATTAATTCCAATAAACTCCATTATAGAATTCTATCTGAATTCAAAGGTTCCGATTTAGTTGGAATTCGTTACGAACAATTATTACCGTTTACATTACCTTATCAAAATCCAGAAAATGCATTCAGAGTAATTTCAGGAGATTTTGTTACAACGGAAGATGGAACGGGAATTGTACACACGGCTCCAACATTTGGAGCTGATGATGCTAAAGTAGCCAAAGAAGCAACACCAGAAGTACCACCCATGTTGGTATTAGACGAAAATGGAAACCCAGTGCCTTTAGTAGATTTACAAGGTAAGTTTGTAGCTCAAATGGGTGAATTTGCTGGAAAATATGTAAAGAACGAATATTACAACGATGGAGAAGCTCCTGAAAAATCAGTGGATATTGAAATCGCTATCCGTTTAAAAGAAGAAAATAAAGCCTTTAAGGTTGAAAAATACGCACACAGTTACCCACATTGTTGGAGAACCGACAAACCCATTTTATACTATCCCTTAGATTCTTGGTTCATCAAAGTAACCGAAATCAAAGATAGAATGTTCGATTTAAACGAAACAATTAACTGGAAACCAAAAGCTACAGGTGAGGGTCGTTTCGGAAATTGGTTGAAAAATGCGAATGATTGGAACTTATCACGTTCAA
>CAYNNB010000014.1:4822-41428 GCA_964398425.1 uncultured Flavobacterium sp. | reverse complement strand
GTTGTTAAAAAACAAAAATTTGAAGAAGCGGCCAAACTTCGTGACGATGAGAAAAAAATTGAAAAAGATTTAGCCATTGCACAAGAAAAATGGGAGGAAGATTCAAAAAACAATCGTGTTACGGTTACGGAAGACAATGTGGCTGATGTTGTTTCCATGATGACGGGTATTCCTGTAAATAGGATTGCCCAAACAGAAAGTAATAAATTAGCAAAATTACCAGATTTAATCAAAGGTAAAGTTATTGGTCAAGATGAAGCCGTTCAGAAAATAGCTAAATCAATTCAACGAAATAGAGCAGGTTTAAAAGACCCAAATAAACCTATAGGTTCATTTATTTTTCTTGGATCTACAGGTGTTGGAAAAACGCAGTTAGCAAAAGTGCTCGCGAAAGAACTTTTTGACTCAGAAGATGCTTTAGTTCGTATTGATATGAGTGAGTATATGGAAAAATTTGCTATCTCACGATTAGTTGGTGCTCCTCCAGGATATGTTGGTTATGAAGAAGGTGGACAATTAACTGAAAAAGTGAGAAGAAAACCTTATTGTGTAGTCTTACTTGATGAAATTGAAAAGGCGCATCCTGATGTTTTCAACATGTTGTTACAAGTGTTAGATGACGGACATTTAACGGATAGTCTTGGTCGTAAAATTGATTTTAGAAATACTATTATCATTATGACTTCTAATATTGGAGCAAGACAACTAAAAGACTTTGGTCAAGGTGTTGGTTTTGGAACAGCTGCAAAAGTAGCTCAAACTGAGGAACACAACAAGTCTGTGATTGAGAATGCTTTGAAAAAGGCATTTGCACCTGAATTTTTAAATCGTATTGATGACGTCATTGTTTTCAACGCTTTAGAAAAACATGATATAGATAAAATCATTGATATTGAAATGGCTAAATTAGTTGCTCGTATTAAAGATTTAGGCTATGAATTAACTTTGTCTGAAAAAGCCAAGGATTTTATTGCTGAAAAAGGATTCGATAAACAATTTGGCGCACGACCATTGAAGAGAGCTATTCAGAAATATGTAGAAGATGCCTTAGCGGAAGAAATCATTACCTCTAAAATTAATCAAGGCGATGTTATTTTCATGGATTTAGACGAAGCTGCTCAAGAATTAACTATCAAAATAGAGAAAATTGAAAAGCCTGCTAATTAGCAGGTTTTTTTCTTCAACAAAATATAAATTTTCTACTTGTTGATAAGTTATTGCTCTCTACAAAATGTATTATTTGTAATTTTACCACATGTTTGCATTGGTTGATTGTAATAATTTTTATGTTTCTTGTGAGCGTGTTTTTCAGCCTCAATTAGAAAATAAACCAGTGGTTGTGCTTTCTAATAATGACGGCTGTGTAATTTCTAGAAGTGAGGAAGCAAAGGCGCTTGGAATTTCTATGGGAGTTCCAGAGTTTAAATGCCGGAACCTTATTGAGCAGCATCAAGTAACTGTTTTTTCTTCTAATTATGCCTTGTATGGTGATTTGAGTCAACGTGTTTTTCAGGTGTTAAGTCAGTTTACACCCGATATTGAAAATTACAGTATTGATGAATCTTTCTTAAATTTCAATAAAGTGAAGATAGAAGACTATTTTCAATACGGTCTTGATATGAAAAACAGGGTGAGAAAATGGGTAGGTATTCCTGTTTGTGTAGGTTTTGGGCCTTCAAAAGCCTTGTCTAAAATAGCCAACCGCATTGCTAAAAAGTTTAAAGAGCGAACAGAGGGTGTCTATATTATTGACTCCGAGGAAAAACGAATTAAGGCTTTAAAGTGGACTAAGATTGAAGATGTGTGGGGCATAGGATTTCGACTTGCTAAAAAAATGCAAGCTAAGGGTATACTTAAAGCATATGATTTTACTTTGTCACAACATGAAGCATTTATCAAGCAAACCATGGGTGTCGTTGGACTTCGACTGCGGTTAGAGTTATTAGGTGAAGCCGTTTTACAGTTAGAAGAACAACCCGAAGCAAAAAAAAATATCGCCGTTACACGTACCTTTGAAAAAGCGATTACAACCTTAGATGCTATGCGCGATCGAGTTTCTACTTTTGCTACAGTAGCTTCTGAAAAATTAAGAAAACAAAATTCATGCTGCTATGGTATCATCTTATATCTTCGGAAAGATAAATACAGAATAGGGAATGAACGGTATAATTTTTCTAAATATGAGCGTTTGCCTTTTGCAACACAATCTACTTTAACCATCAGTCAAGTAGCTTTAAAAATGCTGAATGAACTATTTGAGGAAGGACAAATTTATACCAAAGCTGGGATTATTTTAACCGATATTATTCCGCAAGATCAAAAACAATTTCATTTGTTTGAAGAAGAGAATCCAAAGCATGAAAGGCTGATGAAAGTTATGGATGAAATTCGAAAAAAAACAGGTGAACGAAAAATTAGGATTGCCAATCAAGATTTGAATCGTACGTGGAAAATGAAACAAAATCATTTATCCAAACGTTATACTACTAATTTAAAAGAATTATTAGAAGTCAAATGCCTAAGTCAGCTAAAATAACATTTTTTCTACCCAATACGAAGAGTGGGTTAGAACTGCCTTTTATTTCCGCTGGAATTAAAGCTGGATTCCCTTCTCCAGCTGCTGATTTTGATGAAACCCGTGTAAGTATTGACCAAATTGTAGTAAAACATAAAGAAGCTACTTTTTATGTTAAAGCTAGTGGAACTTCTATGATTGGAGCAGGAATAGACGATGGTGATATTTTAGTCATTGATAGAAGCTTAGAAGCTAGAGATGGAAAAATTGCCGTTTGTTTTGTGGATGGAGAATTTACCGTAAAACGGATAAAGGTAGAACATGATTGTGTTTATTTATTGCCTGAAAACCCAAAATTTGAACCCATAAAAGTTACTGAAGAGAACGAACTTATTATTTGGGGGATTGTAACCCATGTGGTGAAAAGTTTATAATAAAGTTATGGCTCTGTAAAAAGAGCCATAACTTTATTTAATAATAATTTCATCAATGAAAATGAATGCTTCTCCATTATAAGGATGACCAATATGCCATTCAGGAAGTTTACCAAAATTACGGGCAATGACTTTTACATAACGCGCTTCTGCGATTTTTTTATTTGAATCAAAAAAATGTACTATATTTTGATCTAATTTTGGATCGATGTTATGTGTAACGATTTCAACCAATTCAAAGGTTTTATTGTCATTAGAAACATAGTATTCTACTTGTTTAGGAAGTAAAATCCACGAGCGTTGATCTTGTAAAAAACTAGCTTTTATAGCGGTTATTGGCATCGTTTTTTGTAAATCAACAACTGCTTCAAAATCTTGTGTTTGATACCCTTGCCAATCGCCTTTGCGCCAATTTTCAGTACCGTGAATGCCGTCTAATAAACCTTCAGGTCCACCGGCATGGTATTGCGGATTGTAAGTAGATTTTATGTTGATGGTGTAGTTGTTTGGTTTTTTGAAGAAAGTCGCTGAGATGGTGTTGCTCTTTTGACCGTTATTTAAAACATAAGTCGTTACTATTGAAGATTCTTTAATAATAAAAGGTTTAGAATACGCTAAATAAATTTGATCACCACTTTTTTGATCTAAGTTTTTAACTTCATAATAAATCACATCTTTTGAATTTTGTGATTTGATTTCAATTTGTAACTCATTTTTAAAGGCTCTATTTGCCGCTTGGATAGTTGGAACTGGAATAATATTTTTAATTAAGTCTTCCTCTTTCACAGCTTTTGCTACATCAAAATTTGGATATTTATATGAATGTTCTTCTAAATTGGTATCTAACCATTGATATGTAGATTTATTTGTTTTTTTATTTAAAATACGTACTTTTTTATCTTCTAAATTAAGTTTAACTTCCTTAAATATAGGTAGTACATAATCCCAGCCCATTTCACCTGGAGTCACATGATAAATTCCAATACTACTCAACACATACCAAGCACTCATTTGTCCGCAATCTTCATTACCAATTAAACCGTCTGGGGTGTTTTTATAAAATTCATTTAAAATTTTATGCACCATTTTTTCTGTTTTTTCTGGTTTGCCAATGTAGTTGTATAAGTACGCCATGTGGTGACTCGGTTCATTTCCATGTGCATATTGTCCGATTAAGCCCGTAACGTCTACTTGTTCTCTTCCTGTGGTTTTACTTTCAGCACTAAACATTTCATCTAATTTGGCTTCAAATTTTTCCTTTCCACCATAAGCTTCAATCATACCGGGAATGTCTTGTGGTACAAAAAAAGAATAATGCCATGAGTTGCCTTCTGTAAAATTATTGTTTACTTCTCTTGGATCAAATGGTTTGTCCCAACCGCCGTTTTTTTTTGGACGCATGAAACCCGTTTCCCAATCGAAAATGTTTTTCCAAGATTGAGAACGTTGCATAAAGTAAGCATAATCATCTTTTTTATCTAAAATCTGAGCCATTTGCGCTAAACACCAATCGTCATAGGCATATTCAACGGTTTTAGAAACACTTTCATGTTCGTCGTCCATGGAGATAAAGCCTTGTCTTTTATAAGCTTCTAAACCTAAATGATCTAACATTGCCGAATGTTTTGCCGCTTCAAACGCTTTTTCATAATCAAACCCTTTAATACCTTTAGCCATAGCATCGGCAATCACAGAAACAGAATGGTATCCAATCATACAATCGGTTTCGTTTGAAGCCAATTCCCAAACGGGTAATCTTCCGCCTTGTTCGTATTGTTTAATAAACGTATTGATATAATCGGCGGTACGCTTTTTGTCAATTAAAGTGTATAAAGGATGTGCTGCTCTAAAAGTATCCCACAACGAAAAAACCGAATAATAATCAAACGTATCAGCTATGTGAATTTTGTTATCACGACCACGGTATTTTCCGTCTACATCTTCAGCAATATTAGGTTGCATCATTGTGTGGTATAAAGCCGTGTAGAAAATGGCTAATTGGTCTTTATTGTCTGAAGTAACTTCAATTTTTGCCAATTCTTTGTTCCAAAGTGCTTCAGCATCTTTCTTGGTTTGTTCAAAATTCCAATGGTTAATTTCAGATGAATTGAGTTTAGCTCCTTCATACGAAGTAGGAGATAAGGATACTTTGACTAGAATTTTTTCTCCTTTTTTGACTAATTTGGTGAATGCTATTTTTAATTCTGTTCCCGAATATTGATTTGTTGAAGTAGTACCATTCGATTTTACTTCGGCTATTTTTAATGGTTTATCAAACTCAATTCGCGCATATACATATTGGTCTTTGGCCCAAGCTTCACTTCTTCTCAAAATTTCTATTGTAGTTGGATTTACAATTCGAACTTCACCTTGAAGTAATTTATCCCTGTGGTTTAAATCCAGAATGATATTAGCTTGCCCAGCTTCATTAAACGTATACTCATGAAATCCAACACGAGTTGAAGATGTTAGTCGTACATCGATATTATGTTTGTCAAGCTTTACACTATAAAATCCAGCACTGGCTTTTTCGTTTCCATGTTTGAAACTTGAACTGTATTCTTTTGGATTAAAGGAAGGTTTGCCCATGGTTGGCATCAGCATAATGTCACCATAATCCGTACAACCAGTACCGTTCAAATGCGTATGAGAAAATCCATAAATGATGCTGTCGTCATAATGATAACCCGAACAGCCATCCCAACTTCCGTCAATTCTAGTGTCAGGGGAAAGTTGCACCATACCATAAGGTACGGTTGTACCGGGAAACGTATGTCCGTGCCCGCCTGTTCCTATAAAAGGGTTAACATATTTTGAAAATTGGGTTTGTTGTGCAGAAACTGCAAAAGTAAAAAATAAAAAAAATATTGTTTTTTTCATGTTTAGTAGTTGTTTGCGTAAAATTCAACAAACCTTGTGAAAAAAACAATATTTTTATGGATTAATTTGCTAGTATACCACGTTGATTAACAACGGGTAATTCAACAGTGGCTTTTTCGTTAATCGTATTGCTTCTAAATGTAAATTTTTTGTCGTATAATTTTCCATCAAGGAAATAGGTTAGCATAAATTCATTATTTAATTGCAACACATTATTTTCTAATAATTCAATTTTGACAGAAGAATTCGCTTCTACTTCCTTGAACGCATGTCGAAAGGTTCCGGTTTTTCTTTCTTCTCCGTTAATTAGTCCATAGGCTCTAGAAACAACAATTGCCATTTCTAATTTATATTCCGTTTCATTTATTAAATAGGCATACCAAGTTTTTTCCATAAAATCATCGTTCCATTCTTGGATTACCACAACATGAACACCTTGCGATTTTGGTATTATAATATCTTTCTTCATTATTTTTCTTTTTTATATAAAATGGCGCTTTGTGTAAATTTAACCAAATCAATTTTAGGCTCCCCTAATAATTCAATTTCTGATTTACCTGAGGCAGCAATAGTGATAGATTTTGTAGCTGTAAGTGAAGCCTTTGTGTAACTTTCTGTAGTTATATCCGCTTCTTTTGCAGTAAATTTTTTAGCTATTAATTGTGCATTGTTGTCTAATCTAATTTTAGCTAATTGTGTATCGCCTTCGATTTCAGCTGAACTTTTTTGATATAAATCAACTTTAGTTTCTTCTGCATTTACTAAAGCTTTTAATTCGGCATCTTTTGTTAGTTCCATGTTTGCTATTTGTGCTTTAACATTGATTTCCGCTTCTGATTTATCACTTAATTGTAACGTAAACTTATCTGCTTTAACGTTCAGGAAAGATTGAGATTTGTCAAAGTTTTTGATTGTAACTTGACTTAGAGTTAATTCAGCTAATGCGTGTAGTTTACTCTCATTTTTACCAATGATTGTTTTTAAACTATCACTGTAGTTGATTCGAACAGCGAATTTTTTAGCACCAGATACTTCTTTTGTAGTGTTTATTTTGAGAGTTTTAGCGGTAACTCCATAATTAATAGCATCATGAAGATTATCATCAGCTTCAATTTCAATAGAAGTTTTTTCTCCTTTTACAAAATAAACTTCAATATTGTCTTCTACTTCAATGGTATTAAAGTTTTCAAGTTCTTTAATAGTAATTGTTACAATTTTTGAACCTTTAATTTTTTCTTTTTTTTGTGCAAATGAAAGGCTAGTCAACAAAAGTAATGCGACTAGAAAACTTATCTTTTTCATAAATAGTTTTAACGTTTTGATTTTAAAATGCCTTTTTGTTCGGGCACATTTTATTAGTAGGAATACAAAAAAACTTAATATCCTTTGGCAAATATAAAAAAAACATCAGTGAAATACTGATGTTTTTTTATCTAGAATATACTTTCAATGAATTGAACAACCAGCTGTATTGTGTATTCAATTACTTTTACAATTACCTGTATCATATTGAAGTTTTTTATAGTTGTATGTGATGTTCTAATATGTTGTAAATTTACGAAAAAATTAAATGGTCTGTATTTATTATTAAGATAATTTTTTGTTAAAATTCTTATTTTTTTGATTTAATAACTTCTGTCTTAATGATTTCTTTACCATTTACTTTTACTGAAACTTTTTCTATACTGTCTTTGATTGTGGTTGTTTTAACTACATTGCCATTACCTAAATCACTTGAAACGGTTTCTATTTCTTCATGATTTTCTTCGTCTTTTGGACAATTTAAGCAATCTAACTCGCCATTATTTACTTTATATTTATAACCTTCAGGACCATAATAGTATTCAAAATCTGAATTGTGATCATTTAAGAAATTTTCAACATTTTTGTTAGGGTAATATACAATTCCTTCTGGTAAGTATAAATAAACATGTACTTGTTGGTTTCTAAATTTAGCACTTGCTTCTGTGGTGAAATAATTATCTAAAATTAATTGCTTCCCTAAAAATTTGTAGTTGTATTTAATTTTTTCTGCTCGAACATTTGCTTCATCAAAATTTCTCCCTTGTGCCGTTTTTTCAACAATTACAAAAGGTTGGGTTTTATCTGTTGTTTTTAAGTGTAAGTATACATTATTAGAGTAAATAATTTCATTTTTAGCTGAATCTTGCATGATTCTCAAATCAGAACGATAATCTACTTTTTTAGAAAAATATTCATTATTTACAAATTTAACTTCTAACGTATCATTTGCAGAAATAGGCAAAGCCTCTTTTTTAACTACTTTTCCATCATGACTCAATTCTGTAGCATAACGAATTCCTACAACAGTTAAACTAATTAATGAGAAAATCCAAATAGCTAGTAATGTAAATTTAGCATAATTACCAATTGATCTTGTGTTTGGGATTAATAATTTCAAACCTAACAGCACAAAGAAAAACAAAGGAATTCCCACAGTTGATAAAAACAATAAACCTTGTGTCCAAAGCGGGACATCAAAATTAAAGGGCGTATGAATGTTATCTTGTAACAATACATCAGGCAAAGAGGAAGAGAATAATAAAATAAACGATGAAACAACTACTCCAAGAAAGGCTAATGTTGCAAATAATACAATGAAAAAACCAACTGCTTTGCCAATACCTTTAAAAATCTCTGAGATGATTTCACCCGCTGTTGAGCCAATTTTTTGAGCACCATATTTGGCATTGTCAGCAATTTTTTGATGATCAAGGTTGTTGAATTTGTCAGTAATTTCATTGAAACCTTCTTTTACTTTTTTCTCAATATTAGAAATGGTAATAGGTTGCCCTTTCATTTCTAATTTTTGAGAAGTTGTAACTGCCTCAGGGAGTAGAATCCATAGAATTAAATAAATAATAATACCTGTTCCAAATCCGAAAAATAAAATGACCATTATTAAACGTAACCATAAAGGATCTACGCCAAAATAATGCCCTAGCCCCGACATTACCCCTCCTAAAAGCGCATTGTCTTTGTCGCGATATAATTTCTTAGGTGTGTAATAATAATCTTGCGAAGATTGATAATTTGATTTAGTGTTGTCAGAGTCATCAATTTTATAATCTTCAGGTTGTCCCATGATTGAGATGATTGCATCAACATCTTCAATACTTATTACTTGTTTACTGTTGCCTAATTTTTCTTGAGCTAATTCGGCAATTCGACTTTCAATGTCTTTAATGATTTCCTCTCTTCCTTCTGGAGATAAAGAACGTTTTACAGCTTGTAAATAACTGCTTAACTTATTGTATCCGTCTTCATCAATGTGGAAGAAAAAACCGCCTAAATTAATACTTGTTGTCTTATTCATGATTCGTTAGTTTTGATTGGTAATGATGTTTACAGCGTCTGATAATTCTTTCCAGGTTCCGCTTAATTCCTGTAAAAAGTTTTTTCCTTCTTCGGTTAATCCATAATATTTTCTTGGTGGTCCAGATGTTGATTCTTCCCATCTATAATTTAATAAACCGTCGTTTTTTAGTCTAGTCAGTAGGGGATAGACAGTTCCTTCTACTACTAGCAATTTGGCGCTTTTAAGAGTGTCTAAAATTTCAGAAGTATACGCATCCTTTTCTTTTAATACTGATAGAATGCAAAACTCTAAAACACCTTTTCGCATTTGTGCTTTTGTGTTTTCAATGTTCATACATGATTTTTTTAAATTACTATTCGTTTTTGATTGATGATTGATGATAGAAAACAAGTTACTGTCTTAAGTAAGTTATTTTCTTATGCAAATATATATCTAAAAACAGGTACATTGTATTGCATAGTACTTATATTTAACAAAAATTTAACAAATATAAAAATATATGTATGCATAATATTTTTGTTTATCTTTACGGAAAATATAGTGATTATGAAGTTTACACCTGCTAAATTAAACTTATTTACATTTTTTAAACTCCCTTCTGCTTTTTGGTCGGGTGTTCGTGTAAAATCTATTTCTTCTACTAACTGTGAGGTAACAGTGAAGCATCGTTGGTTTAATCAAAATCCATTTAAATCCATGTATTTTGCGGTGCAAGCAATGGCGGCTGAATTCACAACAGGTGTTTTAGTTATGTATCATATTCAGGAGTCTAAACAAAATATTTCTATGTTGGTAGCTCAAAATAAAGCTGTATTCACAAAAAAAGCTACAGGGAGAATAACCTTTACTTGTACTCAAGGATTGGAGATTGAAAAAATTATAGAAAAAGCCATTGCAACTAAGGAAGGACAAACGATTTGGCTCACCTCAATTGGTATTAATGAAAAGGGGGAACAAGTTTCTGAGATGCAATTTGAGTGGACTATCAGGGTTAGATCATCATTTTAACGAGTGTTAAGATTCGTTAATTTCCTGACTTACCGTATTTTTCTTTGTAATTTTGAAAAAAAAAGCGAAGAAAATGAATGTCTTAATTACAGGAGCCACTGGATTGGTTGGTCAAGCATTAGTGGCTATTTTACTTAAAGAAGGCTACAATGTTAACTATCTTTCTACTTCTAGAACTAAACTAAGTAATCGGTTGAATTATAGAGGATTTTATTGGAATCCTGAAAAACAAGAGATTGATGAAGCTGCGTTTAAGGATGTATCCGTGATCGTTCATTTGGCTGGAGCCTCTGTTTCTAAAAAATGGACGCCTACATATAAAACAGAAATTTTACAAAGTAGAATACAAACTACTCGATTGCTTTTTGATACTTTGAGTCGAATTCCAAATCAGGTTCAGCATATTGTTTCTGCTTCTGCTATTGGCGGGTATAAAAGTAGCTTTGATCGTATTTATCATGAGGAAGACGCTATAGAAGAGCCTTCTTTTTTAGGAGATGTTGTACGGGCTTGGGAGCATGAAGTGGATGCTTTTGAAAAGTTACGAATTTCTGTAGCTAAAATTCGTATAGGACTTGTTTTGTCTGCTCATGGAGGGGCTTTGGTTGAATTAATTAAGCCTATAAAATTAGGAGTAGGATCTCCTCTTGGTTCAGGAAAACAATATCAAAGTTGGATACATATTGAGGATTTAGCTTCTTTATTTTTATTTATTATACAAAATCAGGAGAAAGGCATTTATAATGGTGTGAGTCCACATCCAGTTACTAATTCAGAGTTAACTAAGGCCATTGCTAAAGTTTTGAAAAAACCGTTTTTTTTTCCGAGAATCCCTGTTTTTGTTCTAAAAGCGCTCTTAGGAGAAATGCATGAGTTACTTATTTCGAGCCAGCATGTAAGTTGTTTGAAATTGCTCAATAAAGGATTTCAGTTTAAATATGCTTCACTTGAAAAAGCTTTGCAAAGTTTGGTGAAATAAAAAAGTGCTATTCATTTGAATAGCACTTTTTTTTAATATTGTAATTAAGACGAAAAATGAAATAAGCTTAACGAGTCAAATTTACACTTAATAAAAGATAATTTTCTTAAAATAATACTAAAATTTTGACTGACAAACTGTCATTTTTAAAATATTGGCAATACTTTTGCAAACTCTATTTACAAATAAAAATTAATAATATGAGCCAAGAAAATACAGAAAATTTAGATAAAGATACTAATTCAGAGGTAAATCAAGCAGAAACTGCCTCGGTAGAGCAATCCGAATTGTCAGTTGAAGAGCAATTACAGGAACAATTGGCACAAGAGAAAGATAAATTTCTTCGTTTGTTTGCCGAGTTTGAAAATTATAAAAAAAGAACAACCAAAGAACGAATTGAGTTATTTAAAACCGCTGGACAAGAAGTTTTACAAGCTATGTTGCCAGTTTTAGATGATTTTGATCGTGCTTGGAACCAAATTTCAACTTCTCAAGATGAAGCTTTGGTAAAAGGAGTTGAATTGATTCATGAAAAATTAAAATCTACTTTAACTTCAAAAGGCTTAGAGTTGGTCGATATAAAAGCGGGGGATGAATTTAATGCAGATTATGCAGAGGCTATAACACAAATTCCTGCACCTTCAGAAGATTTGAAAGGTAAAATTGTTGACGTTATTGAAAAAGGCTATAAATTGGGAGATAAGATTATTCGTTTTCCAAAAGTGGTTATAGGAAATTAATTAAATGTTGGTTTTTATAATTTTATTATTAAGAACCTACTTGAAGCAAGATATCATATGAAAAAAGATTTTTACGAAATATTAGGAATTAGTAAAGGTGCTTCTGCGGAAGAAATTAAAAAAGCCTATCGAAAGAAAGCTATTCAATATCATCCAGACAAAAATCCAGGCGACAAAGAGGCTGAGGAAAATTTTAAATTATGTGCTGAGGCTTATGAAGTATTGAGTGATCCAGATAAAAAAGCACGTTATGATCAGTATGGTCATGCCGCTTTTGAAGGTGGTGGTTATGGTGGTGGTCACCATATGAATATGGATGATATTTTTAGTCAGTTTGGAGATATTTTTGGAAGTGCTTTTGGAGGTGGTTTCGGAGGTGGATTTGGTGGCGGTGGTCAACGTCGAATGAAAGGGAGTAATCTTCGAATAAAAGTAAAACTGACTTTAGAGGAAATCGCTAATGGCGTAGAGAAAAAAGTAAAAGTTAAACGTAAAGTTCAGGCTGCTGGAGTTACTTATAAAACCTGTAGCACTTGTAATGGTAGTGGTCAGGTATTGAAAGTTACCAATACTATTTTAGGGAGAATGCAAACTGCAACCACTTGTCATGTTTGTCATGGTTCGGGTCAGATTATTGATTCAAAACCAGCAAATGCTGATGCACAAGGAATGTTGACTGAGGAAGATACTGTATCTATCAAAATTCCTGCAGGTGTTGTTGATGGTATGCAATTGAAAGTCTCTGCTAAAGGAAACGATGCACCTGGCAAAAATAGTATCCCTGGAGATTTAATTGTAGCTATTGAAGAAATTGAGCATGATTTTTTGAAGCGTGAAGGTGAAAATCTTCATTATGATTTGTACATTAGTTTCCCAGAAGCGGCACTTGGAGTAAGCAAAGAAATAGAAACTGTGAGTGGTAAAGTTCGAATTAAATTAGAAGAAGGTATTCAGTCTGGAAAGATTTTACGTTTAAAAGGTAAAGGTATTCCAAGTTTAAATTCATATGGTCATGGTGATTTATTAGTTCATGTAAATGTTTGGACACCGAAAACATTGAATAAAGAACAGAGACAATTTTTTGAGAAAATGATAACAGATGAAAACTTCATTCCTAATCCAGAGAAGTCTGAAAAATCATTTTTTGAAAAAGTTAAAGATATGTTTTCATAATTAAATAAAAATATATACATTTGAACTTCACTTTTTTAGGAAAGTGAATTTTCTTTTTCATAGCAATTTTTCCCATCCCTTAGCAATAATGGATGGGTTTTTTTATTGTAACAAATTTCATAAATTGCATACTAATTAACTTTAAAATCAACAGTTAATCCTATGAACAATATTTTAGAAGTAAAAAATGTTGTGAAACAATATGGCGATTATACCGCATTAAATAGTGTATCACTTCAAGTTCCTCAGGGCAGTATTTATGGTTTATTAGGGCCTAATGGTGCTGGAAAAACCTCTTTGATTCGAATTATCAATCAAATTACTTTGCCTGATTCAGGTGAGGTCTGGTTAGACGGAGAGCGATTACAGCCAAATCATGTTTCAATTATAGGTTATATGCCAGAAGAGCGTGGGTTATATAAAACAATGAAAGTAGGAGAACAGTGTTTGTATCTGGCTCAATTGAAAGGGATGTCCAAAGTTGAGGCAAAAAACCAATTAAAATATTGGTTTGAAAAATTTGAAATTCAAGGTTGGTGGGATAAAAAAATTCAAGAGCTTTCTAAGGGAATGGCTCAAAAAGTTCAGTTTATTGTGACTGTATTACATAAACCTAAATTATTGATTTTAGATGAGCCTTTTTCTGGATTTGATCCTGTTAATGCTAATTTAATCAAGGATGAAATTATTGAATTAAATAAACAAGGGACTTCAATTATTTTTTCCACTCATAGAATGGAAAGTGTAGAAGAAATGTGTGATCACATTGCGTTGATACATAAGTCTAATAAATTAATTGAAGGAAAATTATCAGAAGTAAAACGACAATACCGAACCAATACTTTTCAAATAGGTATTTTGACAGCTAATGTCGAAGGATTAATGTATCAATTGTCTCAAAAATTTACAATAGGACAGACTAGTTTCAAGTCATTGAATGATGATTTAAAACTAGAAGTTCAATTAGGAACACATTCAACTAATGAATTATTGCAAATCCTTTTCCAATTTGGACAAGTAACCCATTTTGCTGAAAAAATTCCTAGTGTGAATGACATTTTTATTCAAACCGTAAGTGGTGAATTAGCTATTTAAAAATCAAATTATGAACAAATTAAGTTTAATTATACAGAGAGAGTTTTTTGCGAAAGTGCGTAACAAGTCATTTATAGTAATGACTTTTTTAAGTCCACTTTTGTTTGTTGGGATGGCTTTTTTAATTGGCTATTTGTCCAATATGAATAAAGATTCATTGACTAGAATTGCTGTTTATGATCAAATGGGCGTACTCAAGAATCATTTTAAAAGTGATGTCCATACACAGTATGTAGATTTATCTAATTTACCATTCAAAACTGCTAAAGATACAGCAAGTGCAAGCTATGAAGGTTTATTATATGTTCCTAAAGTAGATCATATTCAAGAATTAAAAGAAAAGGTAGAATATATTTCAGAAGATAGTCCAAGTATAGAATTTATTTCTAAGATTGAAGAAGTAGTTGATTCGACGTTGACTCAAGAAAATTTTAAAGCTTCAGGAATAGACAGTAAAAAAATTGAAAGTGCTCAAGTTACTTCTGAGTTGCAATTATCAAAGTATTCAGGTGATGAAAGTTTGAAAGGATTAAATGAAATTAAAGTAGCCATTGGGGGCTTATTTGGCTATTTAATTATGATGTTCATTATTATTTATGGCAATTTTGTTATGAGAAGTGTTATAGAAGAAAAAACGAATCGAATTATTGAGATTGTTATTTCTTCGGTGAAGCCTTTTCAACTTATGATGGGGAAAATTATAGGTACTTCTTTAGCTGGAATTTTGCAGTTTTTAATTTGGGCTATTGTTGGTGGTGTTTTGTTTTTCATGGCTTCTTCTTATTTTGGAATGGAAGCCGGAGGTAGTGCTGGTCAAGTAGCTGAGGCTGCTAAACAAGCTGAACATTTAAATAGTTTCCAAAGCTATTTGTTAGAAATTCAAAATTTACCAATAGCAACACTCATTATTTGTTTTGTTATTTATTTCATAGGCGGCTATTTCCTATACAGCTCATTTTATGCGGCTATTGGTGCCGCTGTAGATTCAGAAACAGATTCCCAACAATTTTTATTACCTATTATCATGCCTTTGATGTTGGGTGTTTATATAGGATTCTTTACGGTAATTAATGATCCTCATGGAACGGTTGCTACAGTATTTTCAATTATTCCATTGACTTCACCTATAGTTATGTTAATGCGTATTCCTTTTGGTGTTCCTGCTTGGCAATTGATTTTATCTATTATTCTATTATTTGCTACTTTTATGTTAGTGGTATGGGCTGCAGCTAAAATTTATCGAGTAGGTGTTTTAATGCATGGTAAGAAGCCAACTTGGAAAGAGTTAGTGAAATGGTTGAAGTACTAATTTTTTTATTAAATAAAGTAATCTATTTTAGTCATTTATTTGCTAATACAGTTAAATGATTATATATTTCAGTTTTTAGTTTTATGGAAGTTTATTTTTTTATTTTGATTCCTTTTTTGATATTAATTCCATTTTTAATTGGAAATTTGATGTTGAAAAAAGCAGTGATGAGATTAGACAGCAATTCTCAAATTAAATATTCTGAAATAAGAAGAGAAATGCTAAAAAGGTTTTTTCCATTATTTTTGATTTTACCCATCATGCTTTTTGTAATTAGCCTTTTTACAACTGATGTAAATCAAGAAATTCTCTCTAAATTACCATCAGTTGTAATTCTCTATGTTATTTTTTACTACTACAGGATTAATTTATTACGTTATAAATCTAACAACTTTAGCCAGGATTTTATTAGAATTTTTAAAATGACAGAATTTTTAAAAATATTGTTTTTTGGAATTATCTTGTTAATAATTTATCTTTAGTTAAAAAGAATGTGTGAAAAATAAATAATTCAAATTTAAAAATAAATGCCAAGAATCCTTATTATAGAAGATGAAGCACCTATAAGACGTGTGCTAACAAAAATATTATCTGAAGAGAATGATAACTATCAAGTTGAAGAGGCAGAGGATGGTTTACTAGGAATTGAGAAAGTTAAGCATGATGATTATGATTTAATTTTATGTGATATTAAAATGCCTAAGATGGATGGAGTAGAGGTATTAGAAGCGGTAAAAAAAATTAAGCCAGAAATTCCAATGGTTATGATTTCAGGACATGGAGATTTAGAAACAGCTATAAATACCATGCGATTAGGTGCTTTCGATTATATTTCAAAACCACCCGATTTAAATCGATTATTGAATACTGTTCGTAATGCATTAGACAAAAAGCAATTGATTGTTGAAAATAAGATTCTAAAAAAGAAAGTTTCAAAAAATTATGAAATGATTGGTGAAAGTGAGGCTTTAAGGCACATCAAAACCATGATAGACAAAGTAGCCTCTACTGATGCTCGAGTTTTAATTACAGGGCCAAATGGGACTGGCAAAGAATTGGTTGCTCATCAATTACATGAAAAAAGTAATCGTTTTTCCAAACCTATTATTGAAGTAAATTGTGCGGCTATACCTTCTGAATTGATAGAAAGCGAGTTGTTTGGACATGTTAAAGGGGCTTTTACTTCAGCGGTTAAAGATAGAGCAGGTAAGTTTGAAGCAGCTCATGGAGGTACGATTTTTTTAGATGAAATTGGAGATATGAGTTTATCTGCACAGGCAAAAGTATTACGTGCATTACAAGAAAATTTAATTCAACGTGTTGGTGCTGATAAAGATATAAAAGTTGATGTGAGAGTTATTGCAGCTACCAATAAAGACCTTAAAAAAGAAATTAAAGAAGGACGATTTAGAGAGGACTTATATCATCGTTTAGCTGTTATTTTGATTAAGGTTCCTGCATTAAATGACCGTAGAGAAGATATTCCAAGTTTGTTGGAACATTTTGCCACTAAGATTGCAGATGAACAAGGAAGTGCAAAGAAAACGTTTAGTAATGAAGCTATTAAAATGTTACAAGAATATGATTGGACTGGAAATATTCGTGAATTAAGAAATGTAGTGGAACGCTTAATTATTTTAGGCGGACATGAAATTTCTGAAGCAGATGTAGCTTTATTTGTAAGTAAATAAGTATAAGAATTAAATTCAAATAGAATAAGAGATTCACAGCTTTTTGTGGGTCTCTTTTTTGTTTTACTTTATGTATCTTTGCGTCAAATTATTGAACATAGCAATGCAATTAAAAAAAATAAATCCGAATTTACATAAAGCATTAATTGAAAAAGATTTAATTAGCCCAACAGATGTTCAAGAAAGTTGTTTTCGACCAATTAAAAGCGGTATTGATTTAGTGATTCAATCTGAGGTAGGTTCTGGAAAAACGACTTTAATTGCTTTGTCTGTTATTCAAAAACTTGAAAAAGCGGTATTGATTGCTCCACGAGCTATTGTTATTGTTGAGAATAAGGAAAAAGTTTTAGAATTAGAGTCTTTGTTTAAAGAATTTGCTAAATATACAGATCTAAGGGTTTATGCTGTTCATGATAAAACGGATATGGATCACGATAAGAATATGATATCTGTAGGTGTTGATATTTTAATCGGAACCCCTATTCGAATGAATGATATGTTTGCAACTGCTGGATATGATGTAAATCAATTGAAAATGTTTTTAGTTGATGACGCCGATATAATTTTTAGAGCTCGTTTAGATCAAAAGATAAAACGTTTATCCGATAGTATTTCAGCTCAACGTATCTTGTTCTGTTCTCAAATAACAGAACGAGTAGAGTCTATGGCTTATCAGATTATGGAAGAGCCTACTTTCTATGAAATGGATGAAGAGTAAGTATAAAAAACGACCACGTTATAACGTGGTCGTTTTTTATTATTTCAAGCCTCTCTTTTTTAGTAAAGGCTCCACACTTGGTTCGGCACCTCTGAAAGCTTTATATAATAGCATTGGATCTTCAGTTCCTCCTTTTTCTAATATATTGATTCTAAAAGATTTTGCTTTTTCAGGATTGAATAAGGAAGTAGATTTAAACACTTCAAAAGCATCTGTGTCTAATACTCCTGACCAAATATAACTATAATATCCAGCTGAATAACCACCTGAGAAGATGTGGTTAAAATATGTACTTCTGTATCTTGAAATAATCGATTTAGGTAAGCCTAACTCATTTA
Organism: uncultured Flavobacterium sp.; assembly: GCA_964398425.1. GTDB lineage: Bacteria > Bacteroidota > Bacteroidia > Flavobacteriales > Flavobacteriaceae > Flavobacterium. The sequence continues at coordinate 23,208 of CAYNNB010000014.1, read as the reverse complement.
ATGTATTTTTTTCAAAATCTTCAGAAGTTGAGGTTATATTAGAAGTTTGTGTATGATAAGCCATATCTAATAATGAAGCAGCTAAATATTCGGTGGTAGCAAATCCTTGATCAAAAGTACCTACTTTTTGCATTTTACTAATCAGTTCATCAGGAATTGTTTCTCCTGTCTTGAAATGTTTAGCATATAATTTTAAAACCTCGGGTTCAGCAGCCCAATTTTCCATAATTTGAGAAGGTAATTCTACAAAGTCTCTTGGGACATTGGTGCCCGAAAGGCTTTCATAAGTTACTTGAGATAAAAGTCCGTGTAGTGCATGTCCAAATTCGTGGAAGAAGGTACTCACTTCATCAAAAGTTAAAAGGGAAGGTGTCGTGCTTGTTGGTTTTGTAAAATTGCAAACTATTGAAATAATAGGGAGTATTCTTGTTTTATTTTCTGTAGATTGAGCGCGATAAGATGTCATCCAAGCACCTCCTCTTTTTGAACTTCTTGGATGAAAATCCATGTAAAGTAATCCTATAGGTGTTCCATTAGCTTCTTTAACCTCCCATGCAGTTACATCAGGATGATAAACAGGTACATTATTTAATTGAGTAAAACTTAATCCATATAGTTTCTTTACTACTGTAAAAATTCCTTCTCTTGTTTGCTCTAAACTAAAATATGGTTTGAGTTCTTGTTCGTCTAAATTGAATCTTTCTTTTCTAATTTTTTCAACATAATAACGCCAATCGTAAGGTTGTACTTCGTCTTGAATGCCATCTTTTACTAGCATAGCCTTAATGTCTGCTTCTTCCTTTTTCGCCATTTTTAGCGCAGGTTTCCACAAATCAAGTAATAATTGATTTGCTTTTTCTGGATTCTTAGCCATCGAAAGCTCTAATACATAAGCTGCATGAGATTTATAACCTAATAATTGCGCTTTTTCTCTTCTTAAATTAGCCATTTGTATAGCAAGAACTTTATTGTCATTATCGTTGTTGTTGTTACTGCGTAGTTGATAAGCGTTCCAAATTTCTTTGCGTAATTGACGGTTTGCGCTATACTGTAAAAAAGACATTACACTAGCATTTGATAAGGTAAAAATCCATTTTCCTTCTTTGCCTTTTCCTTTCGCCTCGGCTGCCGCTGCAGCAATAACCGATTCTGGTAAACCTACCAGTTCATTTTTGTTACTGATGATTAACTCATATTTGTTCGTTTCTGCTAATACATTTTGGCCATATTTCAGCGTCAAAATAGCCAACTCACTATTAATAGCTCTTAGACGTTCTTTTTGAGACGTATTTAAATTAGCACCATTACGAACAAATCGTTTATAAGTATTTTCCAGGAGTTTTTTTTCTTCTTGATTTAATTGAAGGTTGCTTTGTTGATCCCAAACTATTTTTATTCTTTTAAACAAGGCATCATTTAAGTTAATGTTATCGCTATGTTCAGCTAAAATAGGGGCTACTTCCTTTGCAATAGCTTGAAGTTCGTCATTGGTGTTGGCTCCATTTAAATTATTAAAAACAGTGTTTACTTTAGATAATAATTTACCTGATTTTTCAAGAGCAACAATTGTGTTATCGAAAGTTGGATTTTCTTTATTTGATGTTATCGCTAAGATTTCAGCTTCTTGTTGTTTTATTCCTTCTAAAAGAGCAGGTTTAAAATGTTCATTTTTAATTAAGTCAAATGGTGGAACTTGATACGGCGTTTGATAAGTTAAAAAAAAGGGATTCATATTATTTTTATTTTCCTGTCCTTGAACAAAAAGGGCAGTATTAGCAATAGAAAAGAGTAAAATTATTTTAAACTTCATAAATGTAATTTTAGTTGTAAATATAGAATTTTTCAAAGTTTAGGTAGATTATGTTAACTATATTTTATGAAATAATTTAAGTATACAATCTGCTTATTTATTCTTTACAATTCTATTATCTTTGCAACTTTGAATAAATCTGAGGAATTTTAAATTTCCTTATAACCTTGTTTACTCTATGATTACTGTTAATGATATTGCCGTTGAATTTGGCGGAACGACTCTTTTTAGTGATATTACATTTGCGATTAATGAAAATGATAAAATTGCCTTAATGGGTAAAAATGGGGCTGGTAAATCTACACTTTTAAAAATTGTTGCAGGTGTTAATAAACCTACAAGAGGTGGTATTTCGGCTCCAAGTGATGCTGTGATTGCCTACTTGCCCCAGCATTTATTAACAGAAGATCAATGTACGGTTCGTGAAGAAACATCAAAAGCTTTTGCAGAAGTATTGAATATGAAAAAGGAAATTGATGCTATAAATGAAGAACTTACTGTAAGAACAGATTATGAAAGTGATGCTTACATGAAGTTAATTGAGCGTGTTTCTGAACTTTCAGACAAGTATTATTCAATTGAAGAAGTTAATTATGATGCGGAAGTTGAAAAAGTACTAAAAGGCTTGGGTTTTGTTAGAGAAGATTTTGATCGAATGACTTCTGAGTTTTCAGGCGGATGGCGTATGCGAATTGAATTGGCAAAAATCCTTTTAAAGAAACCAGATTTAATTTTATTAGATGAGCCTACCAATCATTTAGATATGGATAGTATTCAATGGTTAGAAGATTTTTTAGTTAATCAAGCTAAAGCTGTTATGGTTATTTCTCACGATAGGGCTTTTGTAGATAATATTACCAATAGAACTATTGAAGTTACTATGGGAAGAATCTATGATTATAAAGCAAAATACTCTGATTATTTGGTATTAAGACAAGATCGTAGAGCACATCAACAAAAAGCATATGATGAACAACAAAAATTTATTGCAGAAAATCAAGCTTTTATTGAGCGATTTAGAGGTACTTTTTCAAAAACAGAGCAAGTTCAATCTCGTGTTCGAATGTTAGAGAAATTGGTTTTAGTTGAAGTAGATGAGATAGATACTTCTGCTTTAAAATTAAAGTTCCCACCATCACCTCGTTCAGGTCAATATCCAGTTGTTGTTGAAGAGCTTACAAAAAAATATGGTAATCATGTAGTTTTTAATAATGCAAACATGGTGATTGAAAGAGGTCAAAAAGTCGCTTTTGTAGGTAAAAATGGAGAAGGAAAATCGACAATGATTAAAGCTATTATGGGTGAAATTGAGTATGAAGGTGGTAAAGTTGAAATAGGTCATAATGCTATGATTGGATATTTTGCACAAAATCAAGCAGCCTTACTAGATGGTGAAGCGACTGTTTTTGAAACTATTGATAGAGTAGCAATAGGTGATGTGCGTACAAAAATTAAGGATATGTTAGGGGCGTTTATGTTTAGTGGAGATGACATCCAAAAGAAGGTTAAAGTACTTTCAGGAGGAGAGCGTACACGTTTAGCTATGATAAAATTATTGTTAGAACCTGTTAATCTACTTATCCTAGATGAGCCTACCAATCATTTAGACATGAAAACCAAAGATATTATTAAAGAAGCATTAAAGGATTTTGATGGAACGTTAATTCTTGTATCTCACGATCGTGATTTCTTAGATGGTTTAGCTGAAAAAGTATTTGAATTTGGGAATAAACGTGTAAAAGAACACTTTGAGGATATTAAAGGTTTCTTAGCACTTAAGAAAATGGAAAGCTTGAAAGAGATTGAAAAGTAAAAGTTTTAACTCGATTATTTTTAAGGAAAGTATTTTTATTGGAGTTTTATTTTGAAAGTTTTCATAGTTCTAAATTAGATGAGATAGAATATTTTTAACTTGAACAAGGAATTAATAAAAAATGAACAGATTTTATATGCTAATTAATTTGTTAAGTTTGATTTTGTTGAATATTATTTGCTACTTTAAATTTTTAAAATAATCTAATAAAATTTTGTTATTCAGCTTTTCAGGAGTGAAAATTTCTAGAATTGAAGGATGTTTTTCAAGTTCAAATGCACTCCAGCTTGTAGCGAGGCTTTCCTCATCTTTTGCCGAAAAATAGGAGAGTTGGTACATTTTTGCTAAATGTTCCGCTGTCAATTCATGTGAAGTTTCAAAAAAGGTATTAAATGTTTCTGTTTCTTTATGACCAGGTAAAATTCTAAAAATACCACCACCGCCATTATTAATCAAAATAATTTTGAAGTTTTTAGGGATATAATTATTCCAGAGAGCATTACTGTCATAAAAAAAACTAATATCTCCTGTTATGAAATAGGTTGGATAATGATGATGTACAGCCGCCCCTATAGCCGTTGAAGTACTTCCATCAATTCCGCTTGTTCCTCTATTACAAAACACTTCTGTATCAGAATCAAAATCAACCAATTGCAAATAGCGTATAGCAGAACTATTACTCACCTGTAGTTGAATTTGAGTAGGTAAATGTCGACTTAAAAAATCAAACACTTTAAAATCGGTGAAGGGTATATGAGAAACATATTGTTGATGCATCACTTTTCTGTGTTTCCAAATTAAATCTATCGTTGGGAAATAAGTTGATGTCGTTTTGTTTTCCGAATTCAGTAATTGATTAAAAAAAGAATTTATTGACGTAGTAAAATGTACTGTTAATGCACCATAGGTGTCGTAAGCACGTAATTCATCAACATGCCAATGTGCTTGAGGTTTATATTTGCGTAAGAAGGCTTTAATGCGCTTCGAAACAACCATACCACCAAAAGTTAATAAGATTTCAGGTTGTAACAATTGAAAATCATTATCATCAAAAGGAGTAATTAATGTATCTATTCGATCAATAAATGTTGGATGATGCAAATTTGATGTTTTTTCAGTTAAAACAACTACAGATTCGTCTTTAGCTAAAGAATCAATATATCGCTGTTCAATAGAATTTGGTTGCAATTCACCAACAAGTACTATTTTTTTAGAAGCTTGATGCCATTGTGTTTTAAATGTATTATCTAATAAAAATTCACTTTGCTCTAGCTTATTAAAAAATACTACAGGACTTTGTGTTAATTCATCAACTGTTTCATATAAAGGCTCTTCAAAAGGGATGTTAATATGAACCGGTCCTTTTTTTGAAGTAGCTATGAATAAGGCTTTTTGTATTTTTAAATCATTCTCTTCAGAAGCTTCTTCGGTTAAGTTTGCATTGTATAAAGTGTGATTAGCAAAAACGTTTTCTTGACGAATGGTTTGACCGTCTCCAATATCTATTTTGCTTTGTGGACGATCTGCCGAAATAACTACTAATGGAATTTGACTGTAAAATGCCTCTGCAACTGCTGGATAATAATTGAGTAAAGCAGACCCAGAAGTACAAACAACTGCAACTGGTTCTTTTAATTGTTGAGCCATTCCTAAAGCAAAAAATGCAGCACATCTTTCATCGGCAATACTATAACAAGTAAAGTCAATTTGATTAGTAAAACCAATGGTCAAAGGCGCATTTCTTGATCCTGGAGAAATTACGATATGTTTTAATCCTTTTTCTCTACAAATCTCTAGTAAGTTTTGTGCTAAAGGAATTTTCGGATACATCATTTTATTAAAAACTGAAGTACAAATTTACAAACTTGTTCGTCTATTTTAGTATTTTTACTTCTCAATTTTTTGTAACAAATGGAAATTAAAATTAGACCTTACAAAATAGATGATTGTCCCTTTATTTTAGATATTATTAATGATCAAATCTTAAATGGAACGGCTCTATACGACTATCATTCTAGAACATTAGAACAGCAAATAGCAATTTTTCAAGAGAAGTTGCAAAAAGACTTTCCTGTTATTGTTGCTACGATTGCAAATGAAGTTGTTGGTTTTGGCTATTATAGCGAATTTAGATTTAGAGAAGCTTATAAATTTACAGTCGAGCATTCGGTATATGCACATAAAAAGGCAATAGGTAAAGGTGTGGGAAAAGCCCTTCTTACAGAACTAATTCATTTAGCAATGAAACAAGGTATGCACACTATGATTGGAGTTATAGACTCTGAAAATCTTGATAGTATTACTTTTCATAAAAAATACGGATTTGAACAAGTAGGGTTTCTTAAAGAAACAGGTTTCAAATTCAATAGGTGGCTTCACTCAGTATTGGTACAAAAAATGTTAACATAAAAAAGTGTTTAATGCAATTCACTAAACACTTTAATCACAAAACTATTAATAAATTAGCCTTTAATCCAATTTATAATTTCAGGATCATTAGGTAAAGTTCTTGGTGAAATCACTTTAGCTAAATGCCCCTTTTCATCAATTAGATATTTTTGAAAATTCCATTGTACTTCACTGTCTTGTAGTCCATTTTTTGCCTTTTGAGTTAAAAATTGGTAAATTGGGTGTATGTCACTACCCTTTACAGAAATTTTAGACATGATTGGGAAAGAAACACCATAATTCTTTTTGCAGAAAGTTGCAATTTGTTCGTTTGAGCCAGGTTCTTGAGAGCCAAAATTATTGGCAGGAAATCCAATGATTACAAAATTTTTATCTTTAAATTCTTCATAAACCGCTTGTAATTGTTCATATTGTGGAGTTAAGCCACATTCGGAGGCTGTATTGACAATCATGATTTTTTTTCCTTTTAAAGAAGCAAAATCAAAATCATCACCTGCAATATCTTTTACTCGATAATTATAAATTGTTTGTTGTTCAGACGTTTGTTTCATTGGGTTTTCAGGTCTTGTTTCTGTCGAATGATTAATCTCTGACACGGCATTTTCTTTTGAAGTTTGTGTACATGCCAATAAAACTAAAATTGGCAAATGCAATAAATGGGTTATTTTCATATACTCTTTTTTTAAAATACATAGTGTAACTAATTTCTATAGTTTATAAAATTACTATTCTATATCTAAATAGATTTACAACAAATATTAAAATATTCATAAAAAGTTATGATTTAGTAGATTTAATTTTTGTTGATATTAATTTCAATTGATTTAGTCATCATATTGTATATTTAAAATAAAACTTCCTAATCACAAACGAGTAGAATAGGAAGTTTTAAGTTATGAAATCGTTTAATGGTTACGATTTTTGTTCTTTATTAAAGTATACTAGATAGTAGTACATTTGTTTTTCTTCGTCCCAGCCTTTTTCAACAAATTTTTCTGCACTTTCTGGGTTAACAAAATCTAATTTAATTTGGATATTAGTGTCTAATTCAATTACGTTTTTTAATTTCTTACGAACATCTGTAACTGCGGCATTGGCAATAGGGAAGCTAGAAACGTCTTCAATACTATACTTTGCACCACGATCTACTTTATAGTTTTTAAATTCTGGAATTAAATCTGGATTATCCAATACTTCATTTAAGAAAGCAGTTTCTTCAAACTCATCATTTTTGGCAAAGTGATTTACCGCGCGGTTCATGAATAAAACTTCCTCTTTTTTATCCTCGGCTGGAAGAACAACTTCTTTAGCAAAATCTTTACAAAATTGTAGGTATTTTTTTGTCATGAATGTTTCGTCTTGGAATACATCCACGCTCAAGAAATGTTCTAACCAATAACGTGCATCATAACGGTTACTGTCTACAGTTAATATCTTGTAACCTTCTTCTTTTTTATAATTGAAAATAATACAACCTTTATCTAATTTGTTTAGGTTAATTCCTTGTTGTAATATCATTTCCAAGTTCGATTCCTTTTCTTCAAACTGAAGGAAATCTGTTTTAATTTCACTTTTGAAAATACCAATAGCATCTACAGGGTTGTTATGAATTGATGTATGTGTAAAATAGGCTACATAAACTTCACCATTCTTTATGTGTGGATGATTAGATTGTTCAAATAAGTGTTTTGTTATTTTTTTTGAAACTTCATGAACACTAGTTGGATTGTTAAAAATCTCAGTAGCAAAATTGTACATGTCGTTATATTCTAAATCTACTTCGTGAGCAAACTGGTAATAATTTTCCTCTTTTTCACGAAAAGATTTAAAAAAATATTCTTTTAAAAGTGGCATAATTTCATCATTCAACATGTATGGTTGTTCTGATAAAAAGATAGCTTCATTTCTACTTTTGTTACCTACTCTATGAATAGAAAGGTTTTCAATATGTGTGTTAAATAAGTTGATCATATCTAAAATGTATCGAATTGACTTTAAATCTATTAATTAATTAGTTTTTATAAGATTAGTTCCAATTTTCTTCAAACCCCATGTCTTCAAAACTGTCATCACCATCAAACATATCAAAATCTTCTTCATCTAAGTCATCATTAAAATCACCATAGATATCATCTTCATTGAAATCAGCTCCTCTAAATCCACTTTGCATAGCTTCCGCAGGTAATTCACCATGTGCAAATAATAAAGCAGGGTAAGTTTCCCCCTCTTCATTTTCTTCGATTGCAGCTAATTCCACAAAAAACGTCCACATGTTAAAAAAGTCATACACATATACCATTTTAGTATTATCCTGGTGCATTAAATCTTCAATAGCAAAATCTACCATTGTTTTCATTTCACCTGGAACATCACCGGTATCAAAAAGTGGTATTTCATCTTCTTCATTCCAAGTCCAATCGTCTTCACACGTAAAGAAAGAACCTGTTTCAGTTCCATCAAATCCAAAAGCATTAACGATAGCGTTATGTAAATCTTCTAAAGTGTTGTCACTTTCTATGGCGATATCTCTAAAAATATCTTCTTCAGCATCAAGAATAACTCTAAACTTGTAAATCATATATGTAAAATTTTAAAGCGCAAAAATACTATTTAATTTGCTTAAAATGGGTAAATTTTGACTTTGTTGAAAACTATTTTTTTGAATTAGTTAGTAGGTAACATAATAAGTATTTATAATGCTATTGTAAAAAAATGTATCATTAATATCATTTTCCTTTTTCAATTTTCTACTTTTGTGAAAACAAAATTACAAACCATGTCAGATACAATTGAAAAAGTAAAGTGCTTAATTATAGGTTCTGGACCAGCTGGATATACGGCGGCTATTTATGCAGCTAGAGCTAGTATGAATCCTGTTTTATATCAAGGTCAGCAACCAGGAGGTCAATTGACTACAACAAATGAAGTAGAGAATTTCCCAGGATATCCTGATGGAATAACGGGTACAGAAATGATGGTGCAATTGCAAGCTCAAGCTCAGCGATTTAATGCAGATATTCGTGATGGATGGGTAACGAAAGTAGATTTTTCTGGACAAGTTCATAAAGTTTGGATAAACGGGGAAAAAGAGATTCATGCAGATACAGTTATTATATCAACGGGTGCTTCAGCAAAATATTTAGGTTTAGAATCTGAACAACATTACTTGAAAATGGGAGGTGGGGTTTCTGCTTGTGCTGTTTGTGACGGATTTTTCTATCGAAATCAAGAAGTAGTAATTGTTGGCGCTGGAGATAGTGCCTGTGAAGAAGCACATTATTTGTCTAAAATGTGTAAAAAAGTGACCATGTTAGTTCGTACTGATAAATTTAGGGCTTCTAGAATTATGGAAGAGCGCGTGCGAAAAACTGAAAATATTGAAATTTTAGTTAACACATCAACTGTTGAAGTAATGGGTGATGGACAAGTTGTTAATGCAGTTAAAGTAAAAAATAATGTAACAGGTGAAGAGAAAGAGATTCCAGCTACTGGTTTCTTCGTAGCTATTGGTCATAAACCAAATACAGATATCTTTGCAGGTTTCATTGATTTAGATGAAACAGGTTATGTTAAAAATATTCCTGGAAGTTCTAAAACAAATGTACCTGGTGTTTTTGTTGCAGGAGATGCAGCAGACCATGTTTATCGTCAGGCTATTACAGCTGCAGGGACAGGATGTATGGCGGCTTTAGATGCAGAGAGATATTTAGCAAGTAAAGAATAAATCAAGTAACATACAGTTAAATCGGGCTTGTCCCGATTTTTTTATTTAAAAATTAAACTATATGGCTCGATTTTTGATGTAAAAATAAGTAATTTTGCAATCAGAAATGCTCATAATGAAACGATTTTTAATCCTATTTTTTTTATTAATTTTAATTCTTCCTTTTGCCAATTGTACGCAGAAAATTGTTTTTGAGCGTAAGCAATACAATTCTTCCTATCCAAGTAAATTAACTTCAGATTACAATTCGGCTAATATTAAAATGGAAGTTGTAGAAGCAAAAAATTCAGATAGTATTAATAAAATCATTTTTGAAAATATTAAAGAGATTTCAAGCTTTATTGACAATAAAAAAGTAACTATCAATAATTACAGTGATTTAGCAAAAAGTTTTATAGCTTCTTATAAAGATGTTAAAAATCAAGTTCCTAATGATAAATTAAGAAGTTGGGAATATCATATTGAGTCTAATATTGAATATGAGACTGAGGATTTTGTTAACATAGTAATTAATTATTATACTTCTTATGGAAATATGGAAGGTTTTGCAGAAAAACGTTCTTTAATTTTTGATAAGATTTCTGGAAATCAATTAAAAAAGAATGATATTTTTGTAAATATTGGTAGATTAACTCAATTAGTAGAGTTAAAATTTAGGTCTAAATACAAAATATTACCCTATAAATCGTATAATGATCAAGGATATTGTATGGAGAATAATCGTTTTAAATTAGCAGATAATTTTATTTACAATATTGATGGAATAACTTTCTTTTATAATTTAAACGAAATAGCCCCTTATGAAAGAGGCCATTTCGAGGTTTTTATGTCTTATGATGAGTTAGACAAATTTTTACAAGTAAGGTAAAATCACTCTTCTAAAATGAAATCATCAGCCTTAGGAATTGCATTTAGCGTTTCAACGGCAATACTTGGAACAGGTTGACATAACTTTCTTAATTTTGTATCCATCCAAGCACCATCTACTGTAATTATTGCTTTTACAGTACCTTTATTATCAATCAATTCATGTGTAATACTCCATCTTGAAGCATCTTTTTTCATTTTACTCATTTTAGTTGTAATGAAAATCGTCTCGCCAAAATGAATTTCTCTTTTAAATACGCATGATTCTTTGAACAGTATAGGGCCAAAATGTTGTTGATGCATTAAAAGAGGAGTTAGTCCCAAATCTATTAAAATCTCCATTCGATGTTGTGCTCCAAAATCGTAATAAGCACTATGTCGTAAATGAAAATTAGGATCTAAATCGGCCCATCTAATTGAAATTTCTTTTGTAAATATAGCCATGATATTAAATATATTTTTTTATTTTCATAATAAATCCAAGATGTATTCCTTCATGATAGTTGTTAAATTGCAAGGCATCTTCGAGGTTTTTTAGTAGGAAACCAGTTTTGGTTTGGTATTCTTGGTAGTTTTTAAACTTTCCCTCTTCATAATCAACAAGGGTTTGATCTAGTGTACTTGTTAAAAGTGCTTTAATCTCATTTACTTCCTCTTGTGTTGTTAATTCATCTGGTTTTGATCCGTTTTTATATTTATCAATAAAAGTTTCGGATACTATTGGCGTTAAACCAGAAAGACGGTAAACCAATCCTTGTTGTGCAGCAATAATATGTCCCATGTTCCAAATAATATTATTGCTCATTCCTTCAGGTATATAGTTTAATTGTTCTAAGGTATAAGAGTTAAGAAAATTTAAATAAATTGATCTACTGGTTTTCCAAATTGAAAAGTTTGCATTCATGGAGAATATTTTTTCACGAAATTAAGGAATTAAAATGCGGTTTTCGTTAACAAAAAACTAATTTTGCACCAACTTTTGAAATTAAAGTATGAGAAAGATTTATTACCTAAAAACCTGTGATACGTGCAAACGTATTATAAAAGCATTACCTTCAACTGAAGGGTTTGAATTTCAGGATATTAAAGAAGAAAGTATTACAGTAAAGCAAGTAGAAGAAATGCACGCTCTAACAGGAAATTATGAAGTGTTGTTTTCTAAAAGAGCAAAATTGTACAAAGAAATGGGTTTAAAAGACGTAAATTTATCTGAATCTGATTTTAAACGATATATTTTAGAACATTACACATTTTTAAATCGTCCTGTAATTATAGTGGAAGATCAAATATTTGTTGGGAATAGCCCTAAAGTAGTGGAACAAGCAATTAAAGCCCTTTCAAATGAATAGCAGAGCTTGGGCGTTAGTATGCGCATGGTTAGTTGCCATTATTTATGGTGTAACTTTTACTATAGCTAAAGATGTAATGCCAAAATTTATCAATGCTTTTGGTTTTATCGTTTTTAGAGTTGGTGGTTCAACATTGTTATTTTGGTTGTTTACTTTAGTAGGTGAACGATTCGGTTTTGTGCCAAAAGAAAAAATTGATAAAAAAGATTTTCCAAGAATTATAGCCTGTGCTTTTTTTGGTGTAGCCTTTAATATGCTTACTTTTTTTAAAGGGTTGAGCTATACTTCTCCAATTATGGGAGCAGTTTTAATGGTAACTACACCTATGATTGTACTGATTTTATCTGCTTTTATCATGAAAGAACGAATGAAAGCTGACAAAATGCTTGGTATTTTATTAGGGTTAGCAGGAACCATTACATTAATTCTTTATGGAAAATCAACGATAAATGCAAGTAATGCATTTTTAGGGAATTTATTAGTATTTGTAAATGCTGTTTCTTATGGTTTTTATTTGATTTTGGTAAAAAAATTAATGGATAAATACAACGCATTTACTTTTGTAAAATGGATTTATACCTTCGGATTTTTAATGGTTTTGCCTTTCGGATTTAATGAAGTTCAAGAAGTAAATTGGCAAGTTATTCCAACAGCAGCATTGTTAAAAATTGGATTTGTTGTAGTGTTTTCCACCTTTTTAACCTATTTGTTAAATTTAATTTCCATGCGTCAGTTAAAACCAACTACCGTGGCTGTTTTTATTTATCTTCAACCCTTCTTTGCAACCGTATTTGCTGTAAGTTTAGGGAAAGATGAATTGAATTGGGTGAAAATTGGATCTGCTTTATTGATATTTACTGGAGTATATTTAGTTATTAGGAAAAAGTAATTAGTAAAGAATGAAAGTAACTTACAATTAACAATTAACAATTAACATCTAACACCCAACAACTAACAACTAACATCCAACAACTAATCACTAAAATTCTTATCTTTGTCCACTTTTTATAAATCAATATGATATTATCCATGACAGGGTTTGGTAAAGCGAGTTTGCAATTACCAACAAAAAAAATTACTGTAGAAGTAAAATCGCTAAATAGTAAAGGCTTAGATTTGAATGTACGTATGCCCTCTATTTACAGAGAAATGGAGTTAGGGTTACGAAATCAAATTGCTCAAAAATTAGAAAGAGGTAAAGTGGATTTTTCTCTTTTTATTGAAATTACAGGTGAGGAAACTTCTTCAAAAATAAATGCCCCAATTGTTAAAGGATACATCGCTCAAATGAAGGAAATACTTCCAAATGCAGATGAAACCGAATTAATGAAAATGGCCGTTCGTATGCCCGATGCATTGAAAACGGAGCGCGATGAAATTGATGAAAATGAATGGAAACAAATTCAGACAGTAATTGATGAAGCAGTTGCTAATATGCTTAATTTTAGAACTTCTGAAGGTGCTGCATTAGAAAAAGAATTTATGCAACGTATTGAAAATATCAGAAATTTTATGAATCAGGCTTTGGAATTAGATCCCGAACGCATTGCAGCAATTAAGGAAAGATTGCAAACAGCCATTGATGAATTAAAAGTTGAGGTCGATTCGAATAGGTTTGAACAAGAATTGATTTACTACCTAGAAAAATTAGATATCACAGAAGAAAAAGTTCGTTTAGGGAATCATTTGGATTATTTTATTCAAACTTTAGGGGTAAGCGAAGCAAATGGAAGAAAATTAGGCTTTATCACACAAGAAATGGGAAGAGAAATCAATACCATGGGTTCAAAATCCAATCATGCAGAAATGCAAAAATTGGTAGTAATGATGAAGGATGAACTAGAAAAAATTAAGGAGCAAGTATTAAACGTTTTGTAAATTTAGTGAAGAGTAATTAGTCAATAGTAAAAAGTAATAAATGAGTAAAATAAATTCCTATAAAGATTTATTAATTTGGCAAAAAGGGATTATTCTAGTTGTAAAAGTGTATAAATTAGTAAAAACTTTTCCTCAAGAAGAGTTATATGCTTTAACATCTCAAATTAAAAGAGCATCTGTTTCAATTCCTTCCAATATTTGTGAAGGCTATGGAAGAAATACAGATAAATCTTTTAGTCATTTTATTGATATTTCTCGAGGTTCTTTAAATGAATTAGAAACTCAACTTATAATTGCTAAAGAGCTTGATTTTATTACTGATTTCAATTTATATAATGAAATAGTTTCATTAATCGAAGAGGAATCAAAAATGATAAACTCTTTTTCTAAATCTTTGAAATAGACTAATCACTTATCACTAATTACTAATCACTTAAATAACACAATGACCAAAGGAAAATTATTAGTATTTTCAGCACCTTCAGGTTCTGGAAAAACCACTATAGTTAAACATTTATTAAGTAAAGAAGATTTAAATTTAGAATTTTCAATTTCATGTACCACTCGAGCACCAAGAGGTGAGGAAGTTCACGGAAAAGATTATTATTTTATTTCTTGGGAAGAGTTTAAAAAACACATCAAAGCAGAGGAATTTGTAGAATGGGAAGAAGTGTATACCGATAATTTTTATGGCACACTTAAAGCAGAGGTGGAACGAATTTGGGCAAAAGGAAAGCATGTAATTTTTGATATTGATGTAGCGGGTGGTTTGCGTATTAAAAGTAAATTTCCAAAAGAAACCTTAGCCGTTTTTGTTAAACCACCAAGTGTAGACGAATTAAAACGTCGTTTGAAACAGCGTTCAACTGAAAGCGAAGATAAAATTAATATGCGTATTGCAAAAGCATCGGTAGAACTTGCCACTGCACCTCAATTTGATACCATTATCAAGAACTATGATTTAGATGTAGCAAAAGAAGAAGCATACAAATTGGTAAAGGATTTTATTTCTGAAAAGTAAAGAATAATTAGCTTTAAAATTAATGAAATAGAATCATATAAAGATTTATTAATTTGGCAAAAAGGAATTGTTTTAGTTGTTAGAGTTTATCAATTCGTAAAATCTTTTCTACAAGAAGAATCAAAAATGATAAACACTTTTTCTAAAACACTTAAAAACTAATTACTAGTTACTAATCACTATTTACTTCATTTATGAAAATAGGTCTCTACTTCGGAACTTTTAATCCCATTCACATTGGACATTTAATTATAGCCAATCATATGGCTGAGTATTCCAATTTGGACCAGATTTGGATGGTGGTTACCCCTCATAATCCGCACAAACAAAAAAATACTTTGTTAGATGATTATCATCGTTTGCATATGGTGCATTTGGCAACTGAAGATTTTCCAAAAATTAAACCTTCAGATATTGAGTTTAAATTACCCCAACCAAATTATACGGTTAACACTTTAGCGCATTTACAAGAGAAATATCCTATGCATGAATTTTCATTAATTATGGGAGAAGATAATTTGAATTCCTTGCATAAATGGAAAAATTATGAAGTGTTATTGCAAAATTACGACATTTATGTATATCCCAGATTAAACGCAGGTGAATTAGATAATCAATTTGCGAATCATCCTAAAATTCATAGATTAGGAGCACCTGTTATCGAGTTGTCGTCTACATTTATTCGAGAAAGTATCAAAAACGGTAAAAATGTAATTCCCATGTTACCTAATAAAGTTTGGGAATATGTAGAACATAATTTGTTTTATAAGAAGTGATACAACTAAATGAAAACATTGAGATAGAAATTCAGAAACTAAATCAAAAAGAAAGTAGTTTTATTGATTATATCTTTAGTAATCCCTATTTTAAAAGATCAACTCAATTTAGTTCAATACTTTCTAATTTTAAAGAAACCATTGTTTTTGAAAATACAGGTCTAAAAAAATATTTGCTATTCATAGTTGGATTTGTAGTTTTGATTTTAGGTTTAATTTCGATAGAGAATCAGGCATTTTTACTTTATTTTTTTATTTTAATTTTACTTGAAGCAAGTATTTTTTTATATTATAAACTTAGACAAAGAATAGTTATAAAGATTACTATTTCAGGGGTTGAATTAAATACTTCTTTTTATAACTGGAATGAGATTTACGAATATGGTTTTTTAATAACTCCAAAACATGAATACGAAAGTTATATTTTAATACTTTTTTTTAAAAATGAAACTAAATTATCTTTTGATTTAAATGAATTTAATAATCCAGAAGAAATTATTGAAACAATGAATTTTTTTAGAAATAAGTTTAACTCTAACTCTTAACATTCCTTTATCATTTGTACATACAAACATTTAGTACCTTTGTGCAACTAAATATAATGTGCTATGACAAATTTTGAATTATACAATCCGGTAAACTATGTTTTCGGTAAAGGGCAAATTGCTAAATTAAGTGAATTAGTTCCAAGTAATGTGAAAATATTACTAACTTACGGTGGAGGAAGTATTTTTAAAAATGGTGTTTATGACCAAGTAAAAGCAGCTTTACCAGCTGCTGAAATCGTTGAATTTTCAGGTATTGAACCTAATCCTCGTTTTGAAACCTTAATGAAAGCCGTGCAGATTATTCGCGAACAAAACATTGGTTTTATTTTAGCTGTTGGAGGTGGTAGTGTTATTGACGGTACTAAGTTTATTTCTGCTGCTGTGAATTATAAAGGGGACGAGGCTGATATCTTAAGAAAAAGAATCCTTTTTAAAGATGTAAATGAAGTAATTCCATTTGGAACCGTACTAACATTGCCAGCTACGGGTTCTGAAATGAATTCAGGTGCTGTAGTTTCTATTGCAGCTACTCAGGAAAAATTAACACTTGGAGGTGCAGCTTTGTTTCCAAAATTTTCAATTGTTGATCCAACAGTGATTCAGTCATTACCGAAAAGACAATTGCAAAATGGTGTTGTCGATGCCTTTACACATGTAATGGAACAATATTTAACGTATACACATGATGCGCTTTTACAAGATCGAATTGCCGAAAGTATTTTACAAACTTTAATTGAAATAGGTCCAGGTGTTGTTGAAAATCCAACGGATTATAAATTAGCTTCTAATTTTGTTTGGTCGGCGACAATGGCATTGAATGGTTTAATTCAAAAAGGAGTACCTTCGGATTGGGCTACACACATGATTGGACATGAATTAACGGCGTTATATGAAATTGATCATGCTAGAACACTGGCTATTATTGGTCCAAATTTATACCGAGTGATGTTCGATTCTAAAAAAGAGAAATTGGCACAATACGGGCAACGTGTTTGGAATTTAAACGGTGCTTCAACGGAAGAAATTGCTGAAAAAGCAATTGAAAAAACAGTGGAGTTCTTGCATACTATGGGAATGAAAACGAAACTTTCTGAAAATGCAGAAGCTATTGAAAAAACAGCAGACATTGTAGTGCAACGTTTTGAAGAGCGTGGTTGGTTAGCTATGGGCGAGCGTCAAAATATTACACTCGATAAAGTTAGAGAAATAGTTGAAATGAGTTATTAAACAAAAAAAGCCCGATTTATTAAAATCGGGCTTTTTCAAACTAACTAAACTAACTATATTTAAAAAAACTACTTTTTAAGTGATTCAGATTTTGTTCTTTTTACACCTTCACGCATAATTGGAATGAACCCTCTACCAATGAATTCATAAATCGTGCCAGAATTCTCGTGAAGCAATCTTATTTTTCCATCGTTAACAATTGTGATCTTAAAAGTTTCATAATCATTATTGTTGTAATACAAGTTTAATCGTTTGGTGTAATAATTTCCAGGAACATTCATAATGTTGTATTGACCAGTATAGTCCCAATAAATATTGTTCACATTACTTATATTATAATCTTGTGAAGATTTAAATGTATCGTCATTTCCACCAGCCATAAATTTTAAATAATTTTCATAATCAAAAGCATTTGTTGTACCGCCCATTGTACTCACTTTTTCCCAAGCAACATATTCTTGTAAGAAATAATGAATGTTGTCATAAAAAACACGATCATAATCAAAAGAATTTCTTTGATATCCCATTAGATAATAGGTCGTGTTTTGGTAACGATCGTATAATTTTATTTCATTTTGACTCAATTGATACACTTCTAATTCGTAATATCCATAAATTGAGTGATGAAAACGGATAGTGTTAGGAGTATAAGTGTAATAACCAATATTTACTCCAAATCCATTTCCGGTAGAGCATATTCCAACTAAATTATTATTAGCATATAAGTCACCATTTAAAAACGAAATAGTGAATGCGCGAGATAAAAATGGTACATCTCCATTTCCTGTGGTTCTTGCATAATCTACATACCATAAATCATAACCTTCCATCAATTGTGGCAATGAAATGCTGTTGTCAACGTAAACATCTTCACGAACATCTACTGTACAAGAATTAAGTAGAAAAGAAGAAATGATGGTCATTAAAAGTAATTTTACAGTTCTCATAAGCTTTAAATTTTAAG
>CAYNNB010000014.1:0-4722 GCA_964398425.1 uncultured Flavobacterium sp. | reverse complement strand
AAATTGATTTTTGTCATTGTCAATGAAATGTGTACTTTTGAAGTTCATTTTTTTAAACATGGAAAACAAACCAAAATTTGCTGTTATAGGAGGCGGTAGTTGGGCAACAGCTATTGCAAAAATGTTATGTGAAAATCAAGAACAAATTGCTTGGTACATGAGAAGCACCTATGCTTTAGAACATTTAAAGCACCAAAAACACAATCCTAATTATTTAAGTTCTGTGGCTTTTGATATCAATAAGTTACTTTTAACTAATGATATAAATGAAGCCGTAAAATTTGCTGATATTGTAATTTTTGCTATTCCTTCTGCTTTTTTGAGTGGTGAACTAGAAAAAATGACGGTTAGTTTAGAAGGGAAAACTATTTTTTCTGCTATTAAAGGGATTGTTCCAGAAACAAGTATGATTGTTGGAGAGCATTTTCATAAAACCTATTCTATTCCTTATGAAAATATCGGAGTGATTACAGGTCCTTGTCACGCAGAAGAAGTTGCCATGGAACGTTTGTCTTATTTAACCATTGCTTGTTCGGATAAACAAACGGCAAAATATGTAGCTAAAAATGTGAGCAGTTATTACATTAAAGCAAAAATTACAGATGATATCATAGGAACAGAATATGCTGCGGTTTTGAAAAATATTTACTCAATTGCAGCTGGTATTGCTCATGGTTTGGGTTATGGCGATAATTTTCAAGCGGTATTAATGAGCAATGCCATTAGAGAAATGAAACGTTTTATTAAAAAAGTACACAAAATGAAACGTAATATCAATAATTCTGCCTATTTGGGAGATTTATTAGTTACAGGTTATTCGGTTTTCTCTAGAAATAGAATGTTTGGTAATATGATTGGAAAAGGTTACACTGTGAAATCAGCTCAAATGGAAATGAGTATGGTGGCTGAAGGATATTATGCAGTAAAAAGTGCCTATAAATTAAACCAAATGTATCAAGCTAAAACACCAATTATCGACGCGGTTTACAAAGTGTTATATGAAGGTAAAGAGGCAAAAGAAGTATTTAAGAAGTTAACAGATCAATTGAATTAAATAGGTTTTAGCCTCAAATTATGTTTATCAATGTTATTCTTCCTTTGGCGTTAGATAAAACATTTACTTATGCAGTAAATGAGGAAGAATATAAATTCATTTTGCCAGGTATGCGCGTGGCTGTTCCGTTTGGAAAAAGTAAAGTTTACACGGCATTAGTAGTTGAAAAACATCAAATACCACCACAATTATACGAACCTAAAGATATACAACAAATAATAGATGATGCGCCAATTGTAACTCTTGTTCAACTTGAACATTGGAAGTGGATCGCTGCTTATTATATGTGTTCTATTGGAGAAGTATATAAATCAGCATTACCATCGGCTTTAATTTTGGAAAGTGAAACTATTCTAACAGCAGAAAAAAGAACATTTGAACAGCAAGAAGTTACAGATGAAGAGTACTTGGTATTAGAAGCGTTACAACATCAATCTTCAATTACAATTGCAGAAGTTGCCAAAATTTTAAATGGTAAAAAAGTAATTCCAGTTGTGCAAAGTCTGTTGCAAAAAGGCTTATTGTTAATGAATGAAGAAGTACAAGAACAATATAAGCCAAAAATGGTGAAGTACATTAAATTGCATGATGAGTTTTTACAAGCTAATCAATTACAAGAATTACTCCAAGTTTTAGGGAAGGCCGAGAAGCAAAAGGAATTGGTTATGCATTATTTCCAATTATTTGCAAAAGAAAGAAAACCTGTTTTGTCTAAATTATTGTTAGAGTCTTCAGGTATGAGTTCAGCTGTTTTAAAAAATCTTGTTGAAAAAGGAATTTTCGTTGAATATTTTTTAAATCAAGATCGGGTGATTTTTAGTAATGAAGAGGCATATACCATTCACCTGAGTCAAGCACAAGATGTTGCTCTCAAAAATATTCAAAAGTCATTCAAAAATCAAGATGTTACTCTTTTTCATGGAGTTACAGCTTCTGGAAAAACAGAAGTTTATATTAAGTTAATCGAGACCTATTTATCTAATGATTTACAAGTCTTGTTTTTGCTTCCTGAAATTGCTTTAACGACACAGCTTGTTCAACGATTAACGTCTTATTTTGGTAATCAAGTAGCTGTTTTTCATTCTAAGTATAAT
Organism: uncultured Flavobacterium sp.; assembly: GCA_964398425.1. GTDB lineage: Bacteria > Bacteroidota > Bacteroidia > Flavobacteriales > Flavobacteriaceae > Flavobacterium. The sequence goes on along the minus strand of CAYNNB010000014.1, from coordinate 2,574 downwards.
TCACATGAACGCGTAGAGGTTTGGCAACATGTACTTCAACAATCTGATAAGGCTAAAGTTGTTATTGGTGTTCGAAGTGCTTTGTTTTTACCTTTTTCAAAGTTAGGATTAATTATCGTTGATGAAGAGCATGAGGCTACTTATAAACAACAAGATCCCGCTCCACGTTATCATGCTAGAGATGCAGCCGTTGTGTTGGCAAAAATGCATAAAGCAAAAGTATTGTTAGGTAGTGCAACTCCAAGTATAGAATCTTATTTTAATGCAAAGGCTTCTAAATATGGATTAGTTGAGTTAAATGAGCGATTTAATAATGTAGTTTTACCCGAAATACATTTAATTGATTTAAAAGATAAGTATTTCAGAAAAAGGATGGATGGCCATTTTTCAGATGAATTAATTGAACGCATGCAAGAAACACTAGCAAATGGTGAACAAATCATGTTGTTTCAAAATCGAAGAGGCTATTCTCCGTATATAGAATGTATTACCTGCGGGCACGTGCCCCAATGTCCTAATTGTGATGTTAGCCTTACATATTATAAATTTCGAGATGCTTTAAAATGCCATTATTGCGGATACCATATTGCTAAACCTACTCACTGTCATCAATGCCATTCGCTGGATTTATCTACGAAAGGTTTTGGTACAGAGCAGATTGAATTAGAGTTAAAAAAAATGTTTCCTACAAAGCGAATTGCCCGAATGGATCAAGATACAACTCGAGGGAAATTTGCTTTTGAAAAATTAATTGATGCAGTTAAAAATCAGGAGATAGATATTTTAATAGGTACTCAAATGTTGGCAAAGGGATTGGATTTTGAAAATGTAACACTCGTAGGGATTTTAAACGCAGATAATTTATTGAATCAGCCTTATTATAGGGCTTATGAGCGGGCATTTCAAATGATGGTTCAAGTAGCTGGTAGATCTGGTAGAAAGCAAAAAAAAGGGAGTGTAGTTATACAAACCTATAATCCACTTCATAATACAATTCAGCAAGTGGTAAATCATAATTATGTAGCTATGTTTAATGAACAATTATATGAACGTAGTAATTTTAAATATCCTCCGTATTATCGATTGATACAAATTAAATTACGAAATAAAGATTATGAAAAATTAAAAGATGGTAGTACGTGGTTGTATAATGTGTTAGTTCAACATTTGGCTGTTCCAATTTTAGGTCCAGAGGAACCCGTAGTAAATCGAATTCGAAATGAATATATAAGAACAATATTGATTAAAATTCCAAATAACACGAATTTAATTAATACAAAAAAACTCATCACTAAAGTGTTGGTGAGTTTTGATGCGGTTCCGCAGTATAGAGCTATAAAATTAACACTTAATGTAGATTATTAATAATTTTCAAGAATGGTAATGATTTCTTCTTTTTTATTTCTACTTAAAGGAATTTTTTCGCCATCAATTTCTACATATTTACTATTAAAACGCTCAACTTTATCCAAATTGATAATATATGATTTATGTATTCTAAGGAATTGTTCTTTTGGTAATTCACTTTCAAACGCCTTCATGGTAGAAAGAACCAAATGTGTTTCATCATAGGTTACCACTTTAATATAATCTCCAAATGCTTCAATCCATTTGATTTTTGGAATACTTACCTTGATTTTTTTTAAATTACTTTTTATGATAATATGAGCATTATTATCGTCAGAATGAGTGTCGTGTTTCAAATGATACATTTCAACTGCTTTCTTTACTGATTGTATGAATCGTTCTTTTTTTATAGGTTTTTGGAGAAAATCAGTAGCGGAATAATCAAATGCTTTAACAGCGTAGTCGGCTTTAGATGTTATAATTATAATTTGGGGTTTAACCTTTAACCCATCCAATAAGTCAAAACCAGAAATATGAGGCATTTCAATATCTAAAAAAATTAAATCTACCTCATGGTTTGAAATATGGCTTTTTGCTTCAAGCGCATTAGAAAAATCACCACTTAGTTTTAAATGAGGATGATCCGTTATTAATTTGGCTATTGTAATTCTTTGAATGGCACTATCATCTACAACAATTGTATTTAATTTCATAAGGTAGGGCAGTTTTTAACTTGTTTTGCTAAAATAATGTTTTATTTTTAAAAATACTAAAAAAAAAGAAGTATTTAGAATGTCTTACAAAATATTTTTCTACAGAGTTGTTTGTTGATTTGATAAAAAAAAGTATCTTTGCACCCAATTTAAAAATAATACACATGAAAAATTATGAAACTGTTTTCATTTTGAATCCCGTTTTATCTGAAGTTCAGGTAAAGGAAGCAGTAAGTAAGTTTGAAGATTTTCTTACTTCTAAAGGGGCTCAATTTGTAGCTAAAGAAGATTGGGGCTTAAAGAAATTAGCTTATGAAATCCAACACAAGAAAAGTGGATTCTACACTTTATTTGAATTTAAAGCTCCTGCTGAAGTAATTGCAGCTTTAGATACAGAGTTTAGAAGAGATGAGAGAGTAATGAGATTCTTAACTGTAAGTTTAGATAAACATGCAGTAGCTTGGGCTGAAAGAAGAAGAGAAAAATTAAAAACTAAAGCAAACTAATCATGTCA
>CAYNNB010000013.1:0-42536 GCA_964398425.1 uncultured Flavobacterium sp. | reverse complement strand
ATATTCAATTCAGTCATTGTGATTTAAGCCGAAGTACTTTTGATCAAACACTATTGGAAAAAACCGATTTTACTACAGCTATTCACTTTAGCATTAATCTTGAGAAAAACAAAGTTAAAAAAACAAAATTCGCTAAAGACAACCTAAGGGGTTTATTAGACAGTTTTGATATTATTATCGAATAAAAAAAAGAGGAGTACTTTCGTATTCCTCTTAAGAGCCGATGGAGGGACTCGAACCCACGACCTGCTGATTACAAATCAGCTGCTCTAGCCAGCTGAGCTACACCGGCAAAGTGTATTTGCTATTTAAAAAAATTGAGCCGATGGAGGGACTCGAACCCACGACCTGCTGATTACAAATCAGCTGCTCTAGCCAGCTGAGCTACACCGGCGACTCATTTTTCGGTTGCAAATATAATAGAGATATTGCAACTTCCAAAGATTTTTTAAATATTTTTTTAGTTTAATTCGTTTACTTTTGCAACAAATTGATTAGCAGCCTCTTCAAATTCTTTTCTTATTTGTTTGAAGTGAACTTTTTTATTTTCAACTCCTTTTTGGTTAATTTTAGTCATCAAAGTATCAAAAGTATCAAAAATTGAATCTAACAAAGCATCCGAAGCTTCAGTAGGTTTTCCAGTAGTTGTCATTTCCCAAATGTAAACGATGTTGATAATATCACCTAACACATAATTTACTTCTTTTTTCAAGTTTTTAACGCTTGCCATTTTTTTTATTTTAAAAATTATGTTGCAAAATTAAAACAATATATTGATACAGCAATACTTAAATTGAAATTTCAAGTAAAGTTCCTGTACCTTTTAATTGAAGACGCTCAATTTCAGCGGGTATAAATACCGTTTGCCCTTTATTGTAAATATATTCAATTTCTTCATGAATAAGTTGGATTTGCCCCTCCACACACATAAAAACAGTAAAGGCCTCTTTATTATTTTCCCAATGATACACACCCTCTAACTTGAGTACACGAGTGGTAAAATATGGACACGACACAATAGCTCTACTTTCATTCAATGCTGAAGAATAGGCTACTTTTGATGAAGTTTTTTTGAAATTTATGGCATCTAGAGCTAACTCTGTATGAAGTTCCCTCCCTTTTCCGTTAACATCCACACGATCCCAATCATATAACCTATAAGTAATATCACTAGTCTGTTGAATTTCTGCGATTAATACACCAGCGCCTATAGCATGTACAATTCCCGTTTCTAGAAAAAAAACATCACCCTTTTCAACTGAATATTCCTCTAAAATAGATAGTAACGTTTTATTTTTCAAACAGGAAACATACGTTTCTTTTGAAGAGTCTTCTTTAAATCCAACTACTAATCTAGATCCAGGGTCAGCTTGCATGACATACCACATTTCTGTTTTTCCAAATGAATTATGTCGCTCTTTTGCCAAAAGATCATTAGGATGAACTTGTATTGACAAATCTTCTTTTGCATCAATAAATTTAAAAAGAAGAGGGAAATTTTTTCCGTATTTTGCGATTACTTTTTCACCTAAAATTGCTTCAGGATATAAGTGGATGATTTCATTTAAATCTTTTCCTTTTAAAAAACCATTTTTCACAATACTAACATCATTGAGAACATTAGATAATTCCCAACTCTCACCAATACCTTCTTTATTAACTTCTTTGTTTAACAAATCGTGCAATTTCGTCCCACCCCAGATGCGTTCTTTAAAGATGGGGATAAATTCTATTGGGTATAACTTCATTAATTTCCTTTATAGGTTACAAAATTTCTAGGAGTTTCATATAACACAACCTCTAAATCTAAAGTTGATTTTATATGTTGCCGCAATAGATTCCATATTACAACTGCAATATTTTCTGCGGTAGGATTTAAATCAAAAAATTCAGGCACGTCTAAATTCAAATTTTTGTGATCAAGTCTTTGTTCTATCTCTTCTTTAATTAAATCAGAAAGGATTTTAACATCAATAACAAATCCTGTTTCAGGATCAATTTCGCCTGTAACACTAACAATTAGTTCATAATTATGACCATGAAAATTAGGATTATTACATTTACCAAAAACAGCATTATTTTGTTCCATGGACCAGTCCTTTCTATACAAGCGATGGGCTGCATTAAAATGTGCTTTTCTACTAACAGTTACTCTCATAATTCACTTTCAAAATGATGATAAAATTCTTCAAAAATAATCTTAAACCACACAGTATATAGTTCAGGTTTAGCCTGAATATCTTTTTTTACTTCTTCAATATACATCCATTTCCAATCTTCAACTTCCTCATGATTTATAGTGGGAGTAGCATTAGAATAACCAATCATTACATGATCTAACTCATGTTCAGTTAAACCATTATCAAAAGGAGCTTTATAAATAAAGTTAAACATTTCTTTAAGTTCAACTTCAAATCCCATCTCTTCTTTTAAGCGTCGAGTACCTGCCTGAATATTAGTTTCACCTTCTCTTTGATGACTACAACAAGTATTTGTCCACAATAAAGGCGAATGGTATTTATGAAGAGCCCTTTGCTGTAACATTAGCTCATTTTTGTCATTAAGCACAAAAACAGAAAATGCCCTATGCAACAACCCTTTTTCATGCGCTTCTAACTTATTCATCAAACCAATAGGAGTATCAAACTCGTCTACTAAGATTACTTTTTCCTCTATCACTTTAGCAAATTTTGGTCTCAAAATTACAAAAAATTAACTTTAAATTTTAGTATTCTATTTTAATTCAAGCGTTTTAAGTTTTGTTAATAAATTTGGGTTGGTTTTACCATAAATAATTGTATTTTTACGCTTCGAAAATTTTAAGAATAAAATGGGTAAAATCATAGCAATTGCGAACCAAAAAGGCGGTGTTGGAAAGACCACTACATCAGTAAATTTAGCCGCTGCTTTAGGTGTTTTAGAGAAAAAAGTATTACTTATAGATGCTGATCCACAAGCAAATGCTACTTCTGGATTAGGTTTAGATGTGGAAACTGTTGAAATAGGAACCTATCAAATTTTAGAACACAGCAACACACCAGAAGAAGCCGTTTTAACGTGTTCTGCTCCAAATGTATCAATTATACCAGCGCATATAGACCTTGTTGCAATTGAAATTGAATTAGTAGACAAGGAAAATCGTGAATACATGCTGAAAGAAGCATTAAAAAACATCAAAGAAGAATATGATTACATTCTAATTGATTGTGCTCCTTCTTTAGGATTGCTAACTTTGAATGCATTAACAGCTGCAGATAGCGTGGTCATCCCTATTCAATGTGAATATTTTGCATTAGAAGGACTTGGGAAATTATTAAATACAATAAAAAGTGTACAAAAAATACACAATCCAAATTTAGATATTGAGGGATTATTGTTAACCATGTATGATTCTCGATTACGTTTATCTAATCAAGTTGTTGAAGAAGTACAAAAACACTTCAACAATATGGTTTTTGACACTATTATTCAAAGAAATATCAAGTTAAGTGAAGCGCCAAGTTTTGGAGAAAGTATCATTAACTATGACGCTACAAGTAAGGGAGCCGCTAATTATATCAATTTAGCAGAAGAAATTATCAAGAAAAACAGTTAATAGAAGATGACAAAAGCAGTAAAAAAACCTGTATTAGGAAGAGGATTATCAGCTCTTTTAAGCGACCCTACGAACGACATCAAATCAGTTGAAGACAAAGGCGCAGATAAAGTGGTGGGTAATATTATTGAACTTGATATTAATACCATTGAAATTAACCCATTCCAGCCCAGAACTAATTTCAATGAGGAAACGCTACAAGAATTAGCAAAATCAATCAAAGAAGTTGGGGTAATTCAGCCTATTACTGTTAGAAAACTTGAGTTTAACAAATACCAATTAATCTCTGGTGAGCGACGTTTACGAGCTTCTAAACTAATTGGATTAACCACAATACCTGCATACGTAAGAATTGCGAACGATAATGAATCTTTGGTCATGGCTTTGGTTGAAAATATTCAACGCCATGATTTAGATCCAATCGAGGTAGCTTTATCATACCAAAGATTAATAGATGAAATCAATTTAACACAGGAAGAATTAAGTGATCGAGTAGGGAAAAAACGTTCTACCATCACTAATTACTTACGCTTACTAAAATTAGATCCAATCATTCAAACTGGAATGCGAGATGGTTTTATTTCTATGGGGCATGGACGAGCCCTGATAAGTATTGAAAACCTTGATATCCAAAGTGATATTTACCACAAAGTAGTAACACAAAACTTATCTGTAAGAGAAACCGAAGCCTTAGTGAAAAAATACCAAGAGAGTCTTAAACCTAAAGTTGGTAAACTTGCAAGTGATAAATCATTTGAAATTGATGATAACCAAAAGAAAACATTTACTAATTTCTTTGGCACAAAAGTAGAGGTTAATGTAGCTTCAAATGGAAAAGGTAAAATTACAATTCCTTTCCATTCAGAAGAAGATTTTAATAGAATAATGAAATTAATCAACAACTAGTGAAGTCATTTCTTTACATATTATTTATTTTTTTGATTGGTACTTCATTATCATGGTCGCAACAATCCAAAGAATTAAAAATTGAAAATCAAAAAATAGTTAAAGACTCTATTAACCCATTAGCTCCTGCGAAAGCAGCTTTTTACTCTGCTATTTTACCTGGTCTAGGACAAGCATATAATAAAAAATATTGGAAAATACCTATTGTTTATGCGGCTTTAGGTGCTGGAGTTTATTTTATAATAGATAATAATAACAAATACAACGACTATAGGGACGAATATAAAGCTCGACTACAAGGCACTAACAATCCTAATGACCCAACATTCGGTCGTCTTAGTACAGAAAGTATTATTAGAGGCCAAAAATTTTACCAAAGAAATCGAGATTTATCCATCCTAATTACTGGAGGATTGTATATTTTAAATATCATAGATGCTAATATTGATGCGCACTTACTTCAATTCAACGTTAGTGATAATTTAACACTAAAACCAAAAATTCAACAAAATTTTTTGACAAACAAACAAGATGTTGGATTGGTATTAAGTTATAATTTTTAACATTTTTTTAAATAACAAAATCTAAAAACAGCTACTAACTCCATATGAAAATAGCATTATTAGGATACGGTAAAATGGGTAAAGTAATTGAGAAAATTGCTTTGGAACGTGGACATGAAATTGTGTTAAAAAAAGGAAGTCAAAATAACTTTGAGGGTCTTCTTGAAGCAGATATAGCAATTGATTTTAGTTTACCTCATGTAGCTGTTGAAAATATTACAGAATGTTTAAACAATAACATTGCTGTGGTTTCTGGCACCACTGGATGGCTAGAACATTATAATACCATAGTACAATTGTGCGAAGAAAAAAATGGCAGTTTCATTTATGGTTCTAATTTTAGTTTAGGTGTAAATATTTTTTTTGAATTGAATGCTTATTTAGCTAAAATGATGAAAAACTTAGGGCAATATAAAGTAAGCATGGAAGAAATCCATCATACACAAAAATTAGACGCCCCAAGCGGTACAGCTATTACCTTAGCTGAAGGAATTATCAATAATTCTAATTACACAAATTGGACGCTAGATACTCCCAAAGAAAATGAAATTAAAATTGAAGCTAAAAGAATAGGAACAGTACCTGGAACACATAGTATATTCTATGATAGCCCAGTAGATCAAATAGAAATAAAACATACTGCCCATAACCGTGAAGGTTTTGCTTTAGGATCAGTAGTTGCAGCGGAATGGTTAATTGGTAAAAAAGGCGTTTTTACTATGAAAGACGTTTTAAATATTAAATAATATAGCATAAAGAAATCATGGAAACAACAAGTTGGATATTAACCATTTTAGCAGTCAGTACAATTCATGGTATTGGAACATGGAAATTATATACTGCTGCGGGTAAAAAGGCATGGGAAGCATTTATTCCTATTTATAATGGTATACAATTAATGGAAATTATCAATCGACCTAGATGGTGGGTTCTTTTATTGTTTATACCTGTTATCAATCTATTAATTTTACCCGTAATTTGGATTGAAACGTTACGTAGTTTTGGTAAAAAATCTACCGCAGATATGTGGATAGGTGTTTTAACTTTTGGGTTTTACATTGGCTTTGTAAATTATACTCAAACACTTTCTTATGAAGCTAAAAGAAGTACCAAACCAGCTACTCAAGTACTCGATACTTTAGGCTCTATTACATTTGCCTTAATTGTTGCTACATTTGTTCACACATATTTTATTCAACCTTTCGTAATTCCAACCTCATCTTTGGAAAAGACATTGAAAATTGGTGATTTCCTATTCGTAAGCAAGTTCCATTATGGTGCACGAACACCCATGACCACAGTTGCAGCTCCAATGGTTCATGATACTTTACCTTTGGTTAAAATTAAGTCTTATTCTTCTTGGCCTGAATTACCTTATTTTAGATTCCCAGCTTTACAAAAAATAGAACGAAATGATATTGTAGTTTTCAATTGGCCAGTCGATACAGTTGCAAAATTTAGAGATAATTCTGGTATTAGATATTACAAACCTATTGACAAAAAATCAAACTACGTAAAACGTTGTGTGGGAATACCTGGAGATGTTATTACTTTGAAAAATAGTGATTTATTTGTAAACGGAAAATTAGCTCAATTACCAAAAAGAGCAAAGCCGCAGTTTTCATATAAGGTGGCCTTTGATGGAAACAACACCAATACTACATCAACACTTGATGCTACATTAAGAGATTTAGAATGTTCAGATGGATTTGGTGTAAACGACACTAGAGACACTCTTTATATAAGAGCATTAACTGATGAAGGCGCTAAAACTATAAAAGGAATTTCAGGCGTTAAATCTGTGGAAAAAATTATAGCTAGAGAAACAGAGAAAAGCATTTTTCCTTATACCAAAAATTGGAATGTTGATAATTTAGGTCCTATAAAAATTCCTGCTGCTGGTGAAACAGTTGCCTTAAATGCTGAATCATTGCCTTTTTATAAAATGATTATTTCAGATTATGAGCACCATAAATTACAAGTAAATGGTAATGAAATTAGAATTGATGGCAAACCTGCTACTTCTTACACCTTCGAACAAGATTATTACTGGATGATGGGTGATAATCGCCATAACTCAGAAGATTCGCGTTATTGGGGATTTGTCCCTGCAGATCATATTGTGGGTAAACCAATATTTATTTGGATGAGTTTTGATTTAAACAATGTATTTCAAAAACCATTGCTAGATCGATTTAGAACAGAACGTTTCTTTACAACAGTTAGTGGAGACGGTGAGCCTGAATCCTACTTTAAATTCTTTTTAATAGCTTTAACAGGTTATTTTATATGGGATTACTTCAACAAGAAAAAAAAGAAAAAAGAAAATAATTAATAAGTGTGAGTTGGAGTAATATCCAACTCTACTTTTTTATATTGATACCATGAAAAATTTATTAATTTACCCTACTTATTTTCCTTCAATTAGTCACTATATTGCCTTAGTTCAAGCAGAAGAAATCACTTTTGAAACTGAAGACACTTACCAAAAACAGACGAATAGAAATCGAATGCATATTTATAGTCCAAACGGATTACAAATGTTAAACATTCCATTAAAACATAGTGAAAATAGGCAAAAATTTAAAGATGTGAAAATTGAATACGCCTTTGACTGGCAAAAGATTCATTTTAAATCATTAGAAGCAGCTTATCGAACTTCACCCTTCTTTGAATATTTTGAAGACGATTTTCGACCTATTTTTGAAAAGAAAACTACTTTCATGTTGGATCTGAACTTTGAAATTTTTGAAATTGTCAATCAAGCATTAGGTATTACATTACCTTATAAAAAAACAACAGAATATTTCCACGATGCTCCCGATTACAATGATTTTCGTTCTTTAGTAAATGGCAAAAAAGATACCACACAAGTTGAACCGTATACACAAGTTTTTAATGATAAACATGGTTTTATAAACAATTTATCTATACTTGATTTACTCTTTAACGAAGGAAGATATGCTTTAGATTACTTAAAAAATCAACAATTATAACTCTTTTGAAAGATTTAAACGAGCAAGTAAAGGAAAATGATCACTGTTATAAAAATCATTTAGTGTTTCAAATTCTTTTACTTGTATTTTTTTATCCACTAGAATATAATCAATTCGAGCTGGATAATATTTAAAATTATACGTTTTACCGAATCCAGAGCCATTTGTTTCAAACGCGTCCTCCATTGAACCTTTAATCGTTCTGTAAACATAAGAAAAAGCACTATTGTTCATGTCTCCACAAATGATTTTCTTATATTCACAATCTTGATAATGCTGCTTAATCAACTCCGCTTGTATTTGTTGTTTTTTAAATGCCTTACTAATACGTCTTAAAATAGCTCTAGTTTTATTTTCATCCATTCTTTGAATATCTTCATCCTCAATATCAGTACTGATTTTAATAGATTGCAAATGCATGCTGTAAATACGCAACGTATCCCTATCTTTCAAAATATCAGCAAAAACAACGTTGTTATTCGAGTCTGGAAAAGTAATTTTTCCTTTGTTTATAATTTTATATTTAGAAAAAATAGCATTTCCAACAATGATGTTTTTCCCTTCTCTAAAAATTTGATTGTATTTATACTTTGAAAATCGAGTTTGCTCTAAATCTGTATATTCCTGTATGCAAAGAATATCGGGCTGTTTTTCTTCAACTAAATTTGCTATTTGCTTTGGAATATTGGCTTTTGCATCCCATTTGAATTTGTTAAATAAACGTACGTTATAGCTCATAATAGTAAAATCAGAAGGCGATTTTGGCAAAATTGTTTCATTCAGATTATAAAACTTATTGATAAATGTTATGCCTAGCAATAAGGCAATTCCAGAAACAAAAATATATTTTTTAAATTGAATCAACCAATATAAAAAAAATAACAAATTAAGAACTAAGAATAAAGGAAGAAATAAGGTTAACACACTAAAAATAGGAAACCATTTTGGTGCCAAGAAAGGCAATAAATAAGCTATTAATGTAGTAAAAACAAGAACCACATTAAGCATCAACATTGTCTTAGAAATCCATGATAACCCTTTTAACAATTTACTTATTTATTTTAAATAAAAATTCTTTCTCTTCTTTTGTTAAGCTTTCATAACCAGACTTACTAATCTTATCTAATATATCATCAATTTTCTGCTGAATAAGATCGTTATTAGATTCTGTCTTTGTTATTACAGTTGGTTTACTACCATTTTTGTAAACTTTTTTAAAGGTACTCTTTTTTTTCTTATTTGAAAAATCGAACCATTTACTGAAATCAATACCTCTTTTCAAAGATTGCACATTTATAAATGCGAAAAGAACACCTGCCAAATGAGCCACGTTTCCACCCATATTTTCAACAGCAAAATAGACTAAATTAATCCCTAATAATACTGCACCAATATACCATAATTTAACTAAACCAATGAGAGGTATTCTAACTATCATGAGTGGCGAATAAAAAACAACGGTAAAAAAAACAGCTAAAATTGCAGCACTTGCCCCTACAAGTTGATTCTCAACACCTAACACATTCATGCATAATACATAAATCAGTCCAGCAAAGAATGCGCCTAAAAAATAAGTCGTTAAAAACTGTTTGGTATTGAAAAAAGTAAAAAATAACTTTCCAGAAAAGAATAAGAAAAACATGTTAGACAACAAATGTCCTAATCCTGAATGAATAAAAGCATAAGAAAGTAAAGTCCATGGAAAAAATAAAAACTGACTTGGATTTGAATTTAAAGCAATAAAATTGGGAAAGGAAAAGAATCCTAATTTAAATTCATAGAAAAAAGGCAAAGACAAAACAAATAGTCCAATATTCCAAAAAATGATTTTTTGAGACCAATCATTATATTGGTATTGTTCTTTTATATCTTTTAGTATTTCATTCATTTTTTAATTCCAACGATTGTGATTAAATTTTTTATCTTTCCAAACCCACATAAGAATAAAGCCAGTTAAAGCTCCTCCTATATGAGCAAAATGAGCAACATTTGAACCTCCAATAGAAGATCCTGAGATTCCCGAAAACAGATCAAAAGCAACTAACAAAGGCACAAAATATTTAGCTTTTATAGGTATAGGAATAAAAAGCATAGCTAATTCTGCATTTGGAAACATGAAAGCAAAAGCAACCAATAAACCATAAATTGCTCCTGAGGCACCAACAGCAGGTATATAAGCATTTGAAACAACACTTAAGAAAGAATTTGCATCGAACTCATACTGATTTAATTTATTAAATAATGCTAAGTTATTTTCAACCATTGGTTTTAAATATAATTTATCACCTTCAACAATGTTAGTTTGTAAAATAGTTGAAATATCAGAATTAGTAAAAATACCATTAGTCAATTCTATAATTTGAGAATGTATTTCATAATAAGCTACACCTTGATGCAATATGGCAGAACCAATTCCACAAACGAAATAAAAAATTAAAAAACGTTTTGCGCCCCAAAAATGTTCTAATACCGAACCAAAAGAAACTAATGCAAACATATTAAAAAAGATATGCATTAAACTAGCTTTAGAGTGCATAAACATATGGGTAATAGGTTGCCAAATTCGAAAATTAGGATTTTCAAAATAATACATCGAAAAAATATCATAAGCTTTAGGCACCACTGCCAAACTCATAATATAACAAATTATATTTATAATTAACAATTGCTTTACAACTGGGGTCATATTATTAAACATACTTAAAATCTTTTATCTAACTCCTCTGTAGTTAGGGTTATAAAAATGGGTTGATTAAATGGTGAAAAATTAGGTTCTTTGCATCCAAACAAACTATTAACTATAGCACTCATCTCTGTTTCATTCATGATTTTTCCTGACTTGACAGCGACACTTTTAGCCATAAATTTAGCTATACTATCAGACAATGAAAAACTATCTTCTGGTAAATTTTGTTGCAAATTATGAATTAAATCATTCAATATATCAAGCACTTCACTTTCTTTAACTTGAACTGGTAAACCAACAATTTTTACCTCATCTAAAGCAATACTTTCAAAAACAAAACCAATTCCTTCTAAATTAGGTTGTAAATCTTTTAAATAAAGAACTTCTTCCCTACCTAAATGTAAACATAAAGGAAATATCAACTGTTGACTTGAGGCGTGATGTATGGTAATATTAGTTAGAAACTGTTCGTATAAAATACGTTGATGTGCTCTATTTTGATGAATAACTAATAATCCTGACTTAATACTATTGATTATATACTTTCTATTTAATTGATACAACAACGTTTTTGTTTCTGTTAATTCATCATCAAACAATTTACTGGTCACTGCTTCTTCCGTTTCGAAAGTATGATTATCAACTTCAAACGTATCTTGTTTTAATCCAACATATAAACTTTCCCAATTAGATGATGTGTCTTGCTTTCTATAAGTAGAAAATCCAGAACCAACATTTGATGAAGAACTACTTTTTTTAGTTTCTGTAGCAAACGGATTAAATGTACTATCAACTTGTATAATTGGCATATCCGATTTAACATCTTTATACGCATAAGGTGTATCTAGGTTAGCATCACGATCAAAATCCAAAACAGGTGCCACATTAAACATTCCTAAACTATGTTTTACAGCTGAGCGCAAAATAGCATATAAGGCTTGTTCATCGTCAAACTTAACTTCAGTTTTAGTTGGATGAATATTGATGTCTATGGTGTGAGTAGGAACTTGTAAATACAAAAAATAACTCGGTTGATTTGCGTCTTTTAACAAACCTTCATAAGCACTTATTACGGCATGATGTAAAAAACTACTTTTTATGAATCGGTCATTAACTAAGAAAAATTGCTCACTTCTATTTTTCTTGGCAAATTCAGGTTTCCCAACAAATCCACTTATAGTAATGATTTCAGTTTCTTCATTAACAGGAACTAATTTTTCATTGGTTTTCCCACCAAAAATATTTACAATACGTTGCCTATAATTTGAACTTGGTAAATTAAAAATCTCCGCACCATTGCTTATCAATACAAAATGAATTGTCGGATGAGCTAAAGCAACCCTTTCAAACTCATCAATAATGTGTTTTAGTTCAACATGATCCGACTTCAGAAAATTTCGACGGGCAGGAATATTAAAAAACAAATTTTTAACCAAAAAAGAAGTACCCTTAGGCAAAACTGCTACTTCTTGTGAAACAAATTTACTCCCTTCAATTATGATATGTGTACCTAATTCTTCTTGGTCTTGCTTGGTTTTCAATTCAACATGAGCAACTGCCGCAATGGAGGCCAAAGCCTCACCTCTGAAACCTTTAGTATGTAGAGCAAATAAATCTTCAGCATGACGTATTTTGGAAGTAGCGTGTCTTTCAAAACACAAACGTGCATCAGTAACATTCATTCCCTTACCATTGTCAATGACTTGAATAAGGGTTTTACCTGCATCTTTAATAATTAATTTAATTTCAGTAGCATTGGCGTCGACAGCGTTTTCAACCAACTCTTTCACTACAGAAGCAGGCCTTTGCACCACTTCTCCAGCTGCTATTTGATTGGCAACATGATCAGGTAATAATTGAATAATCCCAGACATTAGGCTTTGATAATTTTATTTTGGTTAAACCACAAATTTAATGAAAATAAGTCGGGTTTGTATCTTTAGAAAATCATAAAAATAAAAAAAGCCGAATATTTCTATTCGGCTTAAATTATACTTATAAAATAGTGCTATTTACGATTTAAATCAACCATTTTTATTGCCGCAATTGCAGCTTCTACCCCTTTATTACCGTGTTTCCCACCGCTTCTATCGATAGATTGTTGCATCGTATTATCGGTAAGAACACAAAAGATTGTTGGAATATCATAAATCACGTTCATATCTTTTATACCTTGTGTTACCCCTTCGCAAACAAATTCAAAATGCATAGTCTCTCCCTTAATTACACAACCGATTACAATTACAGCATCAAGTTCAAGTTTTTCATGCATTTGACGAGCACCAAAAATCAATTCAAAACTTCCTGGAACATTCCATCGAATGATGTTTTCTGGCAGAGCTCCACAATCAGTTAAAGCATGAAAAGCTCCTTTAAAAAGCCCTTCAGTCACTTCTTCATTCCACTCTGAAACAACAATCCCAAATCGAAAGCCTTTCGCATTTGGGATTGTATTTTTATCGTAATTAGATAAATTTTTATTTTCTGTTGCCATTTATTATTGTTCTAAAGTAGCAATTAAAGCATCAATATTATTACCTTCTTGAGAGCTTTCATATTTTTCTTTAATTGTTTTTAAATATCCTAATGCCTCATCTTTTTTATTTGCGGCAATGGCTAAGTTAGCTGCTTTAAACAAAAATCTTGGTGTTATGAAATCATTATCATCTAAATTAGCCGCTTCTAAATATAATTTCATTGCATCGTCTTGCTTATTTAATTCAGACATAGCATCTCCTTTAGCGCCGATAGCTAATGCAGCTAAAACTTGGTCTTTAGTTGAAAATTTATCTAAATGCTCTATAGCTTTATTAAAGTTCTTCAAATTCAAATATGACATACCAGCATAATATTCAGCTAAATTAGCTGCATTTGTACCAGAATATTCATTAATAATTCCTTCAAAACCTAATTTTCCTTCACCTCCTTTAAGAGCTAAATTATATAAAGAATCTTGTTTTCCAGTACCATCTACTGCTTGTTGAAAATAAGTTTGAGCTTGGAACATTTCTTTAAATGCCTCCTCTTCTTTAGGCGCAGCTATGAATTTAGTGTACAAAATATAACTCAAAGTCACCACGGCTAAAACACCAATAATACTTAAGATAGACTTTTGGTTTTTGATTACCCATTCTTCTGTTTTATTAGCTGTTTCGTCTAACGTATTAAATACTCCAGCGGTAGTACTTTCGCTTTCGTTAACGTTAATATCTTCTACAGTCGTATCAAATGCTGGCTCTTTTTCTTCTTTTGGTTTTGGAGCCTTAAATCCTCTCTTATTGTATGTTGCCATATTATCTAAAACTTTTATTAGAGGTGCAAAAATATAACTTTTATTCAAATTTAAAAGTTCTTTGTACATATTTTTAAAAATTGACCTTACATTTGCATTTACAAATGAAACAGAAATACTTTCAATCGTGTTTTTAAAATCGCTTTCCCTTATCAATTACAAAAATATTACTGAACATGCTTTTGAGTTTGACAGTAAGATTAATGCTATTGTTGGTAAAAATGGAATTGGTAAAACAACGATACTAGATGCCATTTATCATTTAGCCATTGGAAAAAGCTACTTCAACCCGTTGGCAACGCAGAATATTAAACATGGAGAAGATTTTTTTGTTTTAGATGGTCAATTTGAGAAAGAACTTCGTACGGAACAAATCTTGTGCAGCTATAAAAAAGGACAAAAAAAAATCCTTAAACGTAATGGAAAGATTTATGAACGATTTTCAGAACATATTGGACTTATACCAATTGTAATTATTTCTCCAAGTGACGTGGATTTAATTATGGAGGGAAGTGAAACAAGAAGGCGATTTATTGATAATGTTATTTCTACTTCTGACCCTGCATATCTTTCCACGTTGATTAATTATCAAAAAACAGTAGCTCAACGTAATGCCTTACTTAAATATTTTGCTGCTAACCACGTTTTTGATGCCAATAATTTAGCCGTTTACAATGAACAAATGATTGAAATGGGACAAATATTGTTTGAAAAAAGAAAATATTTTTTAGAACAATTTGTTCCTATTTTTCAAAAATATTATCAAATCATTTCTGAAAACGCAGAAGAAGTTTCTATAATTTATGAAAGTCAATTGACTGAAAATTCGTTTGAAACACTTTTGGCTTTACATTTACAAAAAGACCGAATAGCACAGTTTTCGACAGCTGGTGTACACAAAGATGATTTAGTTTTTACAATTGATACTTATCCAATAAAAAAATACGGTTCTCAAGGACAACAAAAATCATTTTTAATCGCTTTGAAATTGGCTCAATTTGAAATGATAAAAAACCAAAGCAAAACCTTGCCTATTTTACTTTTTGATGATATTTTTGACAAATTAGACGCTTATCGTGTTCAACAAATTATCAACATGGTTAATGAAGATGTTTTTGGTCAAATTTTCATCTCTGATACACATCCTGAACGCACTGAAAAAATAATTAAACAAACACATAAAACCTATAAAATTTATACCCTATGAAAAAAATACAATTTTATCTTGCCTTAACTCTTTTTGTTATTGCAACCAGTTGTACTAATAGTCAGAATTTTAAAAGTGTTGACGTTTCTGAATTTAAATCTTCAATAGAAAAAACGAACGATGCACAAATTCTTGATGTAAGAACACCAAGTGAATTTGCAGGTGGGCACATCAACAACGCCATTAATATAGATTGGAATGGAAACGATTTTGATTCTCAAATTAGCCAATTAAATAAAGAAAAAACTGTTTTTGTCTATTGTCTTAGTGGAGGAAGAAGTAAAAAAGCCGCTTCACATCTAAAAGAACTTGGATTTAAAAATATTGTCGAATTAAATGGTGGATATTTAGCTTGGAGTAAAGCCAATCCGTCAACCGATTCTACTTGGACTGGTATGACTTTTGAAAACTACAACCAATTATTAACTTCAGAAAAAATAGTTGTGATTGATTTCTATGCTGAATGGTGCGCGCCTTGTAAAAAAATGGCTCCCTATTTAGACAAGCTGAGTAACGAATTAGCCGACAAAGTTATTATACATAGAATTGACGCTGATAAAAATAAATCTTTATTCAATAAATTAGGATACTCAGGTTTACCCGTTATTCTAATATTTAAAAAAGGTAAATTAACTTTCCAAAAAAATCAATATGTTAGTGAAGATGAATTAAGAAAAGCTCTTTAATCCACATCTTTATCTAATTTTACTCAAAAAAACATGAAAATTATACCAAATCAATCTTTAAAAGCTTATAACACTTTCGGTATAGAAGCACTAGCTAAAGCATTCATCGCAATTCAAAATGAAACTGAATTAGCCGAAGTATTACGAGATAATTCGGATAAAAAACTGTTTATTTTGGGAGGCGGTAGTAATATGCTCTTGACCCAAGATATTAATGCCCTTGTAATTCACATCAATAACAAAGGCATCACAGTCGTTAAAGAAGATGACGATTTTGTTTGGGTTAAAGGAAATGCTGGTGAAGTATGGCACGAGTTTGTTTTGTGGTGTATTGATCATAATTTTGGAGGTATTGAAAATCTATCATTAATACCTGGCAATGTTGGCGCAACACCTGTACAAAATATTGGTGCTTATGGTGTAGAAATTAAAGACACCTTTGATTCTTGTGAAGCAATGGAAATTGCAACCCAACAAATGAGAACGTTTCACAAAGGGGACTGCCAATTTGGTTACCGAGAAAGCATCTTCAAAGGCGAGCTTAAAAATAAATATATCATTTTATCGGTTACTTTTAAATTACGTAAAAGCAAACATAAAATCAATACTTCTTATGGTGCAATTGATGCTGAATTAGAAAAAATGAATATCAAAAATCCTACCATAAAAGAAGTAAGTGATGCTGTAATCGCTATTCGACAAAGCAAACTTCCGGATCCTAAAGAATTAGGGAATAGTGGTAGTTTCTTCAAAAATCCTGTTGTACCTATTTCAGTTTATGAAAAGGCTAAAGAAAAACATCCTGACATACCTAATTATCCAGTTTCAGAAACACATGTAAAAGTACCAGCAGGTTGGCTCATTGAACAAGCAGGCTTTAAAGGCAAACGATTTGGTGATGCAGGAATTCATTCTAAACAAGCACTAGTATTAGTTAATTATGGACATGCAACAGGAAGCGAAATTTGGTCAGTAGCACAACATATTCAACAAACAGTAAAAGAAATGTTTGGAATTGTCATCGAGGCAGAGGTAAATGTTATTTAATATAAAAGCATACTATCTGGAGAATAAAAATTGAAATTTTAACAAATTAAAGTAAATTTGCCCAACTTTTTAAAGGAATATGGAAACGGTTTTATTTGGTCTTTTTATCGCGTATTTAGCTTTTTTTACGTTACAATTCATTTATTACGGATTTATTTTTAGTCGCTTTTCTTTTGCTCAGCCACAAGAAGGAACGCCCAAAAGCATTGCCGTTTCAGTAATTATTTGCGCTAAAAATGAACTTGAAAACCTTAAAAAAAACCTTCCGCATTTTGTTTCTCAAAATTACCCTAATTACGAATTAGTACTCATTGACGACGCTTCAAGCGATGATTCTCTTGAGCTATTAGAAGAATATGAACGCATGTACCCTTTCATCAAATTAGTTAAAGTTGAAAACAATGAAGCTTTTTGGGGAAACAAAAAATTTGCACTAACACTTGGTATTAAAGCCGCAAAAAACGAATATTTACTTTTTACAGATGCTGATTGCCGTCCAAATAATGCTAATTGGATTACTGAAATGACGGCTCATTTTACCGCAAAAAAAACCATTGTATTAGGTTATGGTGCTTATGAAAAAATCAAAGGCTCATTCTTAAATAAAATTATTCGTTATGAAACAGCAATAACAGCTATTCAATATTTTTCATGGGCAAAACTTGGAAAACCCTACATGGGAGTTGGTCGAAATCTAGCCTACAAAAAAAGTGAATTTTTCAATGTAAGAGGATTTATGGATCATATGAAAATTAGATCTGGTGATGACGATTTATTTATCAATCAAGCGGCAAATGCTCAAAATACTACTATTAATTTCAATTCTGAAAGTTTTACCTATTCAGAAGCTAAAAAAACATATCGCGATTGGTTCAAACAAAAAAGAAGGCATATTTCTACCTCAAAATATTACAAAACATTTGACAAATTACAATTAGCAACCAATTTTGTTTCTCAATTCTTTTTCCTTACATTGGCAATAGTTTTACTTGCTTTTCAATACAATTGGATATTAGTTACTGGAATTTTAGGATTCAGATATATATTTAATTGGATTATTATTGGGTATGGCTGTTCAAAACTAAAAGAAAAAGATATAATTTTTGGGTATCCTTTATTTGAATTACTACTAATGATTACTCAAATTAATGTTTTTATTACTAATTTATTCTCAAAACCCGTACATTGGAAATAAAACAAGAACAAATCCTTAAACAGATACAAAAGGCAAAAATGGGTGACCAAATTGCCTTTACTTTTTTACTAGATCAATATTGGAATGAAGTATATGGCTATATGTTAAAACGAACCGAAAACGAAACCGATACAGAGGACATAGTGATAGAAACCTTTGCCAAAGCTTTTGACAAAATAAACACTTATAATCCTGAATTTGGCTTTAACACTTGGCTTATTAGCATTGCAAAAAATGCACATATAGACTTATTACGCAAAAAAAAATCATCCTTATTTTTAGACATAACAGACGAAGAAGAAGAATATGCTTATAATTTAGCAGACGATACTCCCTCTGCTGAGGATGCTTTAATTACAGAACAAAATCTTTCTCAATTACTTCGTTATATTAAAGAGTTAAAACCAGCCTATCAAGAAGTAATACAACTTCGCTATTTTCAAGAAATGAGCTATCAAGAAATGGCTGATCATCTCAATGAGCCACTCAACAATATTAAAATTAAATTACTTAGGGCTAAAAAATTATTAGCTGAAATTATTACCCAAAAATAAATTCCTAACAAGCTTTTTATTTTCTCTAAAATTTCATTAGGTTTACCAAAACTAACCTAACTAATGAAAAATTACACCTCAAAGGAACGAATAAAACTTTTGTTCTCATTACCTGTTGTCATTGCTGCTTTAGGCTATTTTGTTGATATATTTGATTTACTTTTATTTGGAATTGTCCGTGTCCCTAGTCTAGAAACATTGCAATTAGACATTGATAAAGTAGGTACTTTAATTATTAATTGGCAAATGAGTGGTTTATTAATTGGCGGCATTCTTTGGGGAATTTTAGGCGACAAGAAAGGACGTCTTTCCGTGTTATTTGGATCAATTTTAGTGTATTCTATTGCAAATATCTTATGCGGATTCCTACCTCAACTCCCGCATGAAAATATAGTTACCATTTACGCCTCCCTTCGCTTCATTGCAGGCATTGGATTGGCTGGAGAATTAGGCGCTGGTATTACACTTGTTTCAGAATCTTTACCAAAAGATTTAAGAGCCATCGGGACCTCTATAGTAGCTGGATTTGGTTTATTAGGAGCCGTAGCCGCACAATTATCCGTACAATTAGCTTCAGATTGGACCATAGCCTATTTCATTGGTGGGGCTATGGGGCTTGCTTTGTTAATTTTAAGAATCAGTATATCCGAATCAGGAATTTATAAAGAGATTGCACATGATTCATCTGTAAAAAAAGGAAACTTCATCATGTTTTTCACTAATAAGGTACGTTTTATAAAATATATAAAATGTATTTTTATCGGATTACCAACTTGGTATTGTATCGGTATTTTAGCCGTAATGGCCAATCAATTTGCACCAACTATGGGAATTGAAAAATTAGAACCTGGCAAAGCTATTATGTGGGCTTACATTGGTATTTCAGCTGGTGATTTCTTTAGTGGGTTCCTGTCGCATTATTTTAATTCTCGCAAAAAAGCAATTTTATACATGCTCCTTTTCACTATTATAGGTGTTTTACTTTTATTAGGCGGTATGGCAAAAACAGATATCAGTTACTACTTCTTTTGTACATGGCTAGGATTTGGTACGGGTTATTGGGCTATGTTTGTTACTGTAGGCGCAGAACAATTTGGAACCAACATTAGAAGTACAGCTGCAACTACCATTCCAAATATGGTTCGAGGACTTCTTCCCATTATGCTATTGGGATTTGATAGTTTTAAAACCTCAACAAGTGTCATAACAAGTGCTTTCTTTATTGGTATTATTGTGTTCTTTCTTGCTATTTACGCTACCTTAACCATACCAGAAACACACAATACTGAATTGAATTACAACGAATAGCTTTGATTAAAATTATTAATATTTTACATTTAAGCAATATTCTTTAAACTTTGGCACGATAATTTCACAAGGTTAATTAACTATTTACAATTATTAACCTAAAAAATCTATATTATGTCAAATTTTAATGTACAAAAAGATAGTTGGCTAGAAGTTGTTTTTGAAAACAAAAACAAAGAGTATGGCGCATATCAATTAAGAAAAGAGAACGATATGACAACGATTAAAGCACTTTTTACGGCTATTGCATTTATTGCCGTTGGAATGGGGCTACTTTCATTTACTACTTCAAACACAAATGTTACGTCACCAATTGATGGACCGACTTTAGAACCATCCGTTGTGTATGTTGAACCCAAAAAAGACTTATCAAAAAAAGAAGAGAACCTTGGAAAAGAAAACACAAAAAAGAATGATACTCCCAAACCAAGTGACATTCCAGAAATAGTAAATAAGATATCAACAAAGCCAGAATTACCTACCAATTCATTACCCTATAATCCAAATGGAAATGAAAACGGAGGAAATATTGGGACTGAAGGAAACCCTAACAAACAAAATGTAGAAAATAATGAATCCTCAGAAGGTGGAAATGGAACAAGTTCAAATCCTGAAAATATTTTAACAGAAAGTGCAAGTTTTCCTGGCGGTATTGATAAATTTAGAACAATAGTTGCTGAAAAATTCGAAACACCTAGTGAATTTAATAAAGACTTTTTATCTTTTGAATTAACATTCACAATTGAATTAGATGGCTCAATGAGTAATATTAGAATGATCAGTAAAGCAGACAAAGCATTAGAAAAAGAGGCCATTCGTGTGCTACAATCTATTTCAAAAAAATGGACTCCAGGAAAAGTAAACGGACAAATCGTTAGAAGTGAAAAGACAATGAAAATTAAAATTGATTTGAGAGAAATAGAAGAATAAATTGGAACTTGTTAATTATAAACCGCAAAGTAAATTTTACTTTGTGGTTTTTTAGTTTTTGCTTAACATTTTTCCATTTTATATTTTCAAATATCTAAATTTCAAATTGTATCTTTGTAATTCAAAAATTGAAATGAAATATGTCTACTGAAAATGTTTTTCCTCCTCAACCAAAACCAAAATGGTTACGAGTAAAATTACCTACAGGTCAAAAATATACCGAACTAAGAGGATTAGTTGATAAATATAAATTAAACACCATTTGTACCTCTGGAAGTTGTCCTAATATGGGCGAATGTTGGGGTGAAGGAACCGCTACTTTTATGATTTTGGGAAATATTTGTACAAGATCGTGTGGTTTTTGCGGAGTTAAAACGGGTAGACCTGAAGATGTTGATTGGGAAGAGCCAGAAAAAGTAGCACGTTCTATTAAAATTATGAACATCAAACACGCTGTAATTACAAGTGTTGATAGAGATGACATAAAAGATATGGGATCTATAATTTGGGCAGAGACCGTGAAAGCAATTCGTAGAATGAATCCTACTACAACTTTAGAGACTTTAATACCTGACTTCCAAGGAAATTTCAAAATAATTGATCGCATTGTAAAAGTTGCCCCTGAAGTCGTTTCTCATAATATGGAGACGGTGAAAAGACTTACCAGAGAAGTGCGCATACAAGCAAAATATGAAAGAAGTTTAGACGTTCTTCGTTATTTAAAAGAACAAGGCATTAAGAGAACAAAATCTGGTATCATGTTAGGATTAGGAGAAACAGAAGAGGAAGTTATCGAAACATTACATGATTTGGCTGCAGCCAAAGTGGATATTGTTACGATTGGTCAATACCTACAGCCAAGCAAAAAGCATTTACCAGTTAAAGAATTCATTACTCCTGAGCAGTTTGAAAAATACGAAAAAATTGGTAAAGATTTAGGCTTTAGACATGTAGAAAGCGGGGCCTTGGTTCGTTCCTCTTATCATGCGGAAAAACACATCCATTAATTCAACTTTAAAAAAGAAATTTACGATTGAACCACGATAGAAAAATAAAAATTGCCATTAATGGTTTTGGTAGAATAGGACGAAATTTATTTCGATTACTTTTACAACACCCTACTATTGAAATTGTAGCTATCAATGATATTGCAGATACGAAAACCATGAGTCATTTATTAAAATACGACAGTATCCATGGGGTTCTATCTGATAAAGTCACCTATGACAACAATCATATAATTGTTGGTAATCATAAATTTTTATTTTTCCATGAAAAAGAGATTCATAAATTACCTTGGTCAGCTTACAAAGTTGATATTGTAATTGAAGCTACTGGAAAATTCAAAACCCTCGAAGAGGCACAACAACACATAGTAGCAGGAGCTCAAAAAGTAATTTTATCCGCACCACCAGAAGACGATCAAATCAAGACCATTGTACTTGGTGTTAATGAACATATTCTGGATGGAACAGAAAATGTTATATCAAATGCCAGTTGTACAACAAATAATGCAGCTCCAATGATCAAGGTGATCCAAGAATTATGTGAAATTGATCAAGCATACATTACTACTGTCCATTCCTATACTACTGATCAAAGTTTACACGATCAACCTCACAAGGACTTAAGAAGAGCAAGAGGAGCAACACAATCTATTGTACCTACCACTACAGGAGCAGCAAAAGCTTTAACCAAAATATTTCCAAAATTAGAAGGGAAAATCGGAGGTTGTGGCATTCGTGTACCTGTACCAGACGGTTCTTTAACTGATATTACTTTTAATGTAAAAAGAAAGGTTTCAATTGAAGAAATAAACCATGCATTTAGAGTGGCTTCTGAAACTTCTCTAAAAAACATTTTAGATTATACAGAAGATCCAATCGTATCAGTAGATATAATAGGAAACAAACATTCTTGCTTGTTTGACGCCCAATTAACTTCAGTTATTGACAAAATGGTGAAAATTGTAGGTTGGTACGATAATGAAATTGGTTATTCTTCTCGTTTAATTGACTTAATTATTTTTATTTCAAAAAAATAGTTTTATTTTTATGCATTGTTCAATTAAAAGAAGTCATTTTTCATCAAAATGAAAAAAATATTAGTCTTATTTTTTTTTATTTCACTATTTTCTTTTTCACAAGATAAAAAGATATCACAAGACAGTATAGACTACTATTTAGAGCTTGCTAGCTATAGTGCTGAAGATAAATTTCAAATTGAAAATGCTATAAAGTATTCTAATAAAGCCGTTCAATTTGCTAAGAAAATCAATAACCAAACTAAACTTTATGATTCCTATTATTTTCTTGGCAATCTTTATCTAGAAAATAGTAAATACGATGAAGCTATCATTTACTTCATTAGATGCTCTAATTTTTTTCAAATTAATAAGTTAGTCACCTCTAAACTTGCTAAAACCTATTATTCATTAGGCGTTTGCTATTTAGAAAAAAACAAAAAAAAACTCTCCGAAAGTTATTTCAACAAATCTTTTGAAATATATAATAATTTAGATATTTCTGACGCACTACAACTTGTCAATTTGCAAAAAGGATTAACCTTAAAAGCGAATAAAAAATATGAAGAAGCTTTGACAATTTTTAAGAAAATTGTATTACAAAATTCAGAATATGAGAATTCTAAAATTGAAGCGTACTATCAAATGTCTGAAATCTATACTATTCAAGCTAATTATTCTAGTGCCTATATAGCCGTCAAAAAAGCCTTAGAAATTGCCGAAAAGGGTAATAATTCATTAACTAAAAATAAAATTTTAAAAAAATTAATTAATTTAAGTGAGAAAAACAACGATTACAAAGCTGCTAATGAATACTTAAAAAAAATATTACATCTAAAAGACAACTATAATTTTAACGAAGATAGTTATGTTCTAAACAAAAAGAATTATGATAATCAGCTAGATTTAGTTGAAAAATTAGAGCGAGAAAAAAGAGAACAAATAAGATCCATCCGTTTTTCAAAACTAATAAGCATATTGAGTATTGCTCTCATCTTAATCTTATCTTTACTTAGTTTTTCACTCTATAAGAACAATAAAATTAGAAATAATGCTAATCGATTATTAGAAGAAAAAAACAAAGAATTGACAGAACAAAAGGAAAAAGCAGAACAAGCCTCAAAGGCTAGAGCAGAATTTCTCTCAACCGTTAGTCATGAATTAAGAACACCATTGAATGCAATAAACGGAATAACCTATTTATTACTTCAAGAAAAACCTAAAGTTAACCAATTAAACTATTTAAAATCATTAGAGTTTTCTGGCAACTATTTATTAAATTTCATCAATGACATATTAGAAATCAACCGTTTAGAATCAAACATTATTCAAGTAGAAAAAATTGATTTTAATTTGATTGAATTAATTAATAACATCCGTCAATCGTTCAATGAGTTTATTCAAAAAAATAATGTCAATTTCCATATGGACATTCAACTTAATGGAAATGAACAATTAATTGGCGACCCTACAAAACTTTCTCAAATTTTAATAAACTTAATCAATAATGCTATTAAATTTACGAAAAATGGTGACGTTTGGTTAAAGATTCGTACAGTATATCAAGAGAAAAATCTTGTAACATTAGCTTTCGAAATTAAAGACACTGGCATCGGCATCCCCGAAGATAAAATTGCAAATATCTTCGATAGTTTTACTCAAGGTTCGGTTGAAATCAATAGAACTTTTGGCGGCACAGGGTTAGGACTATCCATTGTGAAAAAAATTATTGAATTACTAGGCAGTGATATTAAATTAGAAAGTGCCCAAGGAAAAGGAAGTACGTTTACATTTGATTTGAAATTTGAAATTTCAACCAATAAAACAGAAAATAATAATGAAATAAGAGAAGATAATTTTGACAATTTAAAAAGTAAAAAAGTACTATTGATTGAAGACAATCAAATCAACCAAATGATTACTAAGAAAATGTTAGAAAATAAAGGTATGATTTGTAAAATAATTGACAATGGTGAAGATGCTATTTCAGAAATGGCTCGAAATGATTATGATTTGGTTCTGATGGATGTACACCTGCCAGGAATTAACGGAACTGAAGCTACAGAACAAATAAGAACATTTAACAATCACACCCCAATTATTGCATTAACAGCAATTTCTTTAAATGAAAACAGAGAAATGCTCATGTCATATGGGATGAATAATGTGATTACTAAACCATTTGAACCTGAGCATTTCTATAAAGTTATTGCTTCTTATTTTAGCTAATAATTAAATTTTTAATCAAACTACGAACCTTAGGTTCGGCTTTTTTTGCTGCTTCTAACACTTCCTCATGATTTACCGCCTCAATTTCTTCTTCATTACCCATGTCTGTAATAACTGAAATTCCAAAACAGTCTAAATCCATATGTCTAGCTACAATTACCTCAGGAACAGTTGACATACCAACACAATCTGCACCAACATTTTTTACATATTTGTATTCAGCCAATGTTTCAAACGTTGGCCCTTGAAGAGCTAAATAAATTCCTTCTTTTACATCTATTTGTAATGAAGAAGCTATTTCTTTAGCTTTTGATATTAGTACTTTTTTGTAAGGCTCACTCATATTAACAAAACGAGGCCCGAAACGTTCGTCATTGTGACCTCTTAAAGGATGATCAGGAATCATATTAATATGATCTTTAATAAT
The DNA here is from genome assembly GCA_964398425.1 of uncultured Flavobacterium sp. GTDB lineage: Bacteria > Bacteroidota > Bacteroidia > Flavobacteriales > Flavobacteriaceae > Flavobacterium. The sequence goes on along the minus strand of CAYNNB010000013.1, from coordinate 16,892 downwards.
CATCACATCACCTACTTTAAATTCTGGGTTTACTCCTCCTGAGGCATTAGAAACTATTAACAATTGAATACCTAGGTATTTCATTACACGAACAGGAAAAGTAACTTGTTTTGCATCATAACCTTCATAATAGTGAAATCTTCCTTGCATTGCTACCACATTCTTTTCTCCCACTTTACCAAAAACAAGTGCCCCTTTGTGACCTTGTACAGTTGAGACTGGAAAGTTTGGAATATCTTTATATTCTACGACAAACTCAATTTGAATATCTTCTATAAAATTGCCTAAACCAGAACCTAAAATTACACCAAACTCAGGCGTAAAACCATTAGTTTTATTTTTTAAAAAGGCTACTGTTTCTTGTACTTGATTCCACATATTTTTTTATTTTATTAGTAAAGCTAAACTCATTTTCTAAAAACTTTATCTTAATTGGCAAATAGTATAAATTTTGCTTTATTTTACCTTTTAACCGCACATAATCTTTCTCTGTTGTGATAATAGGATGCGTTTTTGACCAATTATTTAATTCTGTTATTTCTGCATCGGTAAAATTATGGTGATCGGGATATACTTTTATATGATCTTTATCATTTTTCACTTTTTCAATAAAATATTTCGGTTTTGCAATCCCTACAACAACTACCTTTTCTTTACTCTTAAATGACTGCAACAACTCATTTCCCTCCTCAGAATACACTTCTTTATCATAAATGATAGCAGTAAAATATACATTTACATTAACATTTAACTTTTTAACAATGATACTCTTTTCTTCATCTGACAAATCAATAGGACACTTAGTTACTAATACAACATCAGCTCTTTTTTTTCCTACCGAAGGTTCTCTCAAATTTCCAAAAGGCAGAATAAAATCATCTACAAATAAATCATCATAAGCAGTTAGTAAAACATAAAATCCAGCCTGAACTTTTCTGTGTTGATAGGCATCATCTAACAGAATAACTTGAGATTGCTCATTTTCAATCAAATGCAATATTCCAGTTCTTCTATCCTCACATACCGCTACTCTTACTTCTGGAAATTTTGTGTAAATTTGATATGATTCATCTCCTAAGATCTCAGCGGAAACACTTGAATTTGCTATAACAAATCCTTTTGATTTGCGCTTATAACCTCTACTTAAAACCGCCAATTTATATTGGTTTTTCAACAATCGAATTAAAAACTCTGCATGCGGTGTTTTCCCAGTTCCACCGACACTTAAATTTCCAATTGCAATTACAGGAATAGCATAAGATTGACTAGAAAACCAAGACCAATCATAACATTTATTTCTAAAAAAAGTGATAATCCAATATACGATTCCCAAAGGGAAAAGTAATTTTCGTAATAAATTCATCCTACGAAGTTAGCATTTTTTTATCTTTGATAAAAAAAGTTATGCAACTATCTTCAATTTTACATCATTTAGAAAACCTAGCTCCATTGGCATATGCGGAAGACTTTGATAACGTTGGACTATTAACTAGTCATCAAAATGAAATTACAGGTATTATTGTTGCTCATGATGCTTTAGAGGAAGTAATTGATGAAGCTATTGAAAAAAAATGCAATTTGATTATTTGCTTTCATCCCATTTTATTCTCAGGAATTAAAAAAATTACTGGAAAAAACTATGTTGAAAAAGCAATAATTAAGGCTATAAAAAATGACATTGCTATCTATGCAATTCATACTGCTTTAGATAATCATCAAAAAGGAGTAAATAAAATATTTTGCGATGCATTAGGCTTAAAAAACACTAAAATATTAATACCTAAAGAACAATTTATCCATAAACTTATTACTTATACCCAACCTGACAATGCAGATAAATTAAGAAATGCATTATTTGACGCAGGAGCTGGAACTATAGGGAATTATGAATGTTGTAGTTTTAATTCTAAAGGAATTGGGACCTATATGGGTAACGAAAATAGTAATCCAGAATTTGGAGACCGTTTTGAGTTTGTTGAGACAGAAGAAGTTAAAATTGAAGTAACTTTTGAAAAACACTTACAATCAAAAATATTAAGTACCCTATTTAAAAATCATGTTTATGAAGAAGTAGCTTACGAAATTTATAATCTACAAAACCAACACCAAAATATTGGATTAGGAATGGTAGGAGAATTTGATGAAGCTATGAAAGAGAATGAATTTCTTCAACATGTTAAAGAAAAAATGCAATGTGGAGGAATTAGACATAGCAACTTTTTAGGTAAACAAATTAAAAAAGTTGCAGTTTTAGGTGGAAGTGGAAGTTTTGCTATAAAGAATGCAATAAAAGTTCAAGCTGATGCTTTTTTAACCGCTGATTTAAAATATCACCAATTCTACGAAGCTGAAAACAAACTTCTTTTAGCTGATATTGGACATTTTGAAAGTGAAAGATTTACAAAAAATTATATTGTTGATTATCTTAAAGAAAAAATCACTAATTTTGCAATCATTTTATCAGAAGTAAATACAAATCCGGTTAAATATTTTTAACACTATGGCAAATATAAAAGAACTAAGCGTAGAAGAAAAATTAAGAGCATTATACTCTTTACAACTAATTGATTCTAAAATTGATGAAATTAGAAATGTTAGAGGTGAATTACCTTTAGAGGTTGAAGATTTAGAAGATGAAGTAGCTGGACTTTCTAAACGTTTAGAAAAATTAAATAGTGATTTAGACACTATTGACCACCAAATTAAAGAAAAAAAGAACAATATTGAGGAATTCAAGTCATCAATCAAAAAATATACTGAACAGCAAAAAAATGTTCGTAATAATAGAGAATTCAACTCTTTAGCTAAAGAAATTGAGTTTCAAGAATTAGAAATTCAATTAGCTGAAAAACATATTAAAGAAATGAAAGCTCAATTAGAAGGTAAAAAAGCTATTGTAACTGAGACAAAAGAAAAATTAGCCGCTAAAGACAATCATTTAAAACATAAAAAAGCGGAATTGAACGACATTATGGCTGAAACTGAAAAAGAGGAAAATTTCTTATTAGAAAAATCAGCTGAATTTAGAGCAAAAATCGAAGACCGCTTATTAGCCGCTTATGATAGAATTAGAGGTAATGTTAGAAACGGTTTAGCGGTTGTATCAATTGAAAGAGGTGCTTCTGCAGGATCATTCTTTACAATTCCACCGCAAACACAAATGGAAATTGCTGGTAGAAAAAAAATCATTACAGATGAGCATAGTGGAAGAATTCTAGTAGATAGTGTTTTGGCTGATGAAGAAAGAGAAAGAATGGAACAACTATTTGCATCTTTGTAAATTTCTTAATAATATACATAAACCCTTTTAGTCCCACTAAAAGGGTTTCTTTTTTGTATCTTTGTGAAATGGAAGAACAAGTAGTACGTATTAATAAGTTTTTATCTGAATCTGGATTTTGTTCTAGAAGAGAAGCTGACAAATTATTAGAACAAGGAAGAATTACAATTAACGGTAAACTTCCTGAGTTAGGAACTAAAGTTAGCCCTGGAGATGAAGTAAGAGTGAATGGAAAATTAGTTTCAAATGCTAATAAAAAACATACTTATCTTGCTTTTCACAAACCTGTTGGTATTGAATGTACTACAAATCAAAAAGTAAAAGACAATATAGTTGATTATATTGCTTATCCCGAACGTGTTTTTCCTATTGGTCGACTAGATAAAGCTAGTGAAGGATTAATTTTTATGACCAGTGATGGTGACATTGTAAATAAAATTTTAAGAGCTAGAAACAATCACGAAAAAGAATATATTGTTACCGTAAATCGACCTATTACAGATGATTTTATTTATCAAATGAGTAATGGATTACCAATTTTAGATACCATCACAAAAAAATGTAAAGTTGAAAGAATAAGTCAATTTGTGTTCCGAATTATTCTTACTCAAGGATTAAATCGTCAAATTAGACGCATGTGTGAATATTTAAATTATGAGGTTACTGCATTAAAAAGAATCCGAATTATTAATATTACACTTGATGTTCCTATTGGTAAATATCGTCACCTTACCGAACAAGAAATTAAACAGCTAAATGATTTAATTGCACCTTCAAGTAAAACAGAGGAAGCAAGTATTCCAAAAAATAAAAAAACCAACTACGGAAGTAGAAATTACGACAAAAGAAATCGATAAAATGAATAAGAAAGATATAAATTTTGAAGTTGAACGCTTCTTAAAAGGAAACTATCAAAAAAATGTAGCCCTTGAATTATTGAGAAAAGATGGTTTTTCTGAAGAAGAAATTCAAAAACAAGCCTACAAATTCGACCAATTAAGAAAAAACCCTGATAATAGCTTATCTTTTTTCCCTCCTTTTTTATTCTTAATTTTAGCTTCAATCAGTACTCTAACACTAACCCTTAAAGAAGAAAATGAATTTAAATTAATAACTTTATTACTATTCTTATGTACACTAATAACAACTTATTTTTTTAGCAAAAAAAATAAGCAAGCAATAATCACAACAGCTTTTTTAGCTATTTTATTTATGCTATTACTGGCTTACTTATTTATCATTTCTGCTTTTGGAATGGGTAAATTGATTACAATTGAACTTTTTTTAATATTCACTTTGTTCTCTATTAAAAGATACTATAAAAAAGTTTCTAAAATTTAAGCATCATTACGTAGTCATCCATAACAAAAGTATTTCCTATATCAATAACTTCCTCTTTAACAATAGAAAAGCCTAATTTTTCATAGAAAAATCGGGCTTTGTTATATTTATTAACATTTAAGAACAAACCTTTTTGCTCATTTTGTTTTGCCTTTGATATAGCAAAATCAATTAACTCCTTCCCTACCCCTCTTCCTTGATAAGTTTTCAAAACATAAATTTTATGAACCTTGGTCATATTAGTGTTATCACAATTTACCTCATAAGCCAAAAACCCAATAGGCTGATTTTGATCTGAAATTTGGACGAATTGCTGACCTCCATTTAATTGCCCTTCAAGAACTTCTAAAGAATAAAATCGTTTCAACATATAACTCAATTGTTCATTTGACAGTATCTCACCATAGGCAACTGGCCAAATTTGGTAAGCTAAATTTTGAACAATTTTTAATTGTTCTTTAGTAATATCTGAAATCAAAAACATATTTTATAATTAAAAATTCAAAGTTACAAAATAAAAAAAGGCTACCAATTGATAGCCCTTTAATGTATTTAACTTCAATTATTTCTTGAAAATCTTTATTTCTGCTGATTTATCTTCCGCATATACTCTTACAATGTACATTGCTGTTGACAATTCAGTCATATTTACTTGAACTTCTTGACTTCTTGGTTTAACAACCTCAATCAATTGTCCCTTCAAATCATAGATCTCTATGGATGTTATTTCTCTGTTATAAATAATGGTTAACTGATCTACAACTGGGTTAGGATAGTAAGCTAAACTTGTTAAATCAAATGATTCTTTCCCTAAAACTACTACTACAGTAACAGCTAAAGGCGAACTTACACATGATCCATTTACTGAAACAGCGTAATAAGTCGTTCCATCTACTAACTGTGTTCCTGCAAGAATTGCATTTGTACCGTTTGCTGCATCTGCTGCTGTTGGATACCAAACAATACCCGTTCCTGAGACAACAATATCCTCAATAGTTACATCTGATGCAACATTACCATTAATAGTTTGATTGGAAACTCCAGTTGGTGTAGTTACTGTGTTGATGGTTAAGTTTAACACTTCCGTATGACAACCAACAACATTCGTATATGTACCTGAAGACGTGTAAGTGGTTCCATTTACTGACCATGTATATGAATTACATGAAACAATATCTGTAACATTAGTTGAAGCACTGTTTATAGTTACAACAACTGGCTGAATGGTAGCACATCCACTCGTATTAACTGTTTTGATATAGTAAGTACCAGAAGTTCCAACAGCACTTGGCGTAGTTAACGCCATAGTAGCTGAAGCATCAATCCAATATGTTAACGTTAAACCTGTATCTGAACCAGCAGTAACACTTGATGCTGTTAAATCAACCGTAGCTGGTGAACAAACCGCTGATGGATTAGTAACAACTAATGTAGGTAACGCATTGATTGTAACTGCAACTGTAGCAGAAGTTGAACAACCAGTTGATTGAGCTGTAGATGTCACCGTATAAGTTGTACTACCAACACTAGAAGATTTTACATAAAGTGTAGTAGCATTACCTCCTGTATATGGAATTGTAGCAGCTGCATCAGTATATAAATTAGTAGCTGGTGACCAAGTAATACTTGTAGAAGATGAATTATCTAGAACCATATTAGGTCTTGTGCTTGCAGAACTAGTAGGCGTTGTAGCTGCTAATACGGATGTAGCTGTTGAACTATCTGTTCTATACCAATTTGTACTAACAAATCCAGCATCTGAGTTCTTGATCTGAACGAAATCATTAGCTGTACCAGAATTAGCATTACTATAAGATGTTTGAATCACAATATTACTCACACCGTCCCATGCAAACTGACCGTTCAATGGAATAGTTACTACTCCAACAGCAACTGGTAAATCTGCGGCAGCTCTTACATTTGTAGTAGCTGGTAAAAATGCCGTAGATGTTAATACCGTAGCAGATGTAGAAGCCATATCTACTTGGAAGTTATTTAACATTCCTGTAAATGTAGAACCTACAGCAGTAACTTCAAATGATAATGATTGAATTGGAATATTAGGAGATAGTCCTAATGCCGTCAATTCAGATGCTCTAATTAGCATTTGATGTTTCGTACCTCCATAATAGTTTGTAAATGGACTAGGATAACCAGTTGTTAAATTTGTGTTACTTGAAGTTCCCACATTAACAACAGAACCTATAGTTCCTCCAGTTACTGAAAGCGATTGAACTGAATTCACACAAACTGCTGGTACTGTTGGAGCAATTGTAATTGCTGATGGTGTAGAATTTACATTTACCAGATAAATAGCTGTTGTACTACAAGTTCCCGAAGACTGTGAAGCCGTTAATGTATAAGTTGTTGTACTTGTTGGATTAAACGTCCAACCAGTAGAACTATTTCCTGACACACCTAAAGATGGTGACCAAGTATAAACATCATAACTAGAACCTCCTGTTGAGATAGTGATTGCTGTAGATGTAGACTGACCATTACAAATTGTAGCCGATGAACTACTTAATGTAAGTGATGGCGGTGTAGTAACTGTAACAGGAACAGCAATTCTTGGAGAAGAACAAGCTATTTGTCCCGATAATAACACATTAAACCTATTAGTTGAAAGTGTATTATTTGAAGTTGAGTTATTATAAGAATACAAAACTGTATTTCCATTAGTCACAGTATAATAAGTATTTGCACTTGAATATAAATTCGCTCCATCGTGAGAAATTTCAATAATTAAATTTGAAACTCCATCCCAATTATATGGTGTAGTAAAATTAATTGTCTGCCACCCTGTTGAAGTATGAGTATATGTTGATGGGCCATAACAAGTAGTAAATGTTGGAGTCAAAAATGTAGTATTAGGAAAAGTAGTTAATGTTGTTGATCCAACATTAACTATATAATTTGCATTTGTTGCTGCATCACCTAAAGATGAAACATTAAATGCTATTGAAGTAATATTCCCTGGTCTTAAACCAACATTTTGCAACTCTTCAGCTGTGTAAATCATCTGAACTCTAGCACTAGATCTATAATTATTAAATGCTGACAAGTTTGTTCCAGAAGTAGCGACACCAGTTCCAACTTGAACACTGCCTCCATTCAAACTTTCCGCAGCTGCATAATAATTTGTTGATGAAGAAATCACAGGCGTAACGAAGTTATTTCCACTATAAAGAACTGAACCACCTACACTAGAATTAAACCAGTTTATGTTTCCTGAAGAAGCAGAAGCACTAATTGTTGTTGAACCAATTCCGCAAACAGTACCAGAAGTAGTTGATGTAATGTTATTTGCAAATACAATATAAACTGGCAATGAAGGAGTTGTACTTGATGAAGTCGAACACGTAACTTCACACAAATAATAAGTAGCTTCTGTTGGAGTTATTGTCAATGTAGGATTTACAGCACCAGAAATAGGTGAATAATTTGTTCCATTAGTTGAAGATTTCCATTGATAAGTCACACCAGAACCAGAAATTACATTTTGTAAACTCAAATTGACACTAGAACCAAAACATATAGAATTTCCTGAAGTAATTGTACTTCCAGGGACAGGAACACCACTACAAGAATTTGAATTTGCATAACTTAAAAATCCTGTATAATTTGAAGCCAAAATAGGCGTGTTTGATTGAGTAGAAACGCCTGCAATAGCAGTAGCTAGAGAACCAAATGAGGCAGAATATAGTCCGGAAGCAGAAGGAGCTTGAATAGGAATACTTGATGATAAAATTCCTAAATCAGATAATCTAACATTCAGATCTGTTACACTTCCAGACATTATTGGAACTTCCCACCTTCTTGTTGTTGACATATTAATGATCGATGCATCCTGAGTTCCTATATTAGAATCATAAGCTTCCGCCTTAATAACAGTAACAGATGTTGTACTAGGAGCAACCGCAACAGGAGAATAACCTGTTTTTCCTACTGGAAATAATATATATGTATTATTTGTATTACCAGAAGCAATTGTTCTTGCAAATGGTCCATTTATCATATTTGTATAACTTGGTGTCCCAGACAAAGTACCAGTAGCTGTTGCTGTTCCTAAAGTCAATAAATTAACATTTGAAGTATTAACAATACCAGAAGTCATTGTTAATGTTCCACTAATAGACAACGGTACATTTAAAGTAACACCTGTTATTGAAGAATTATTAATAGTTAGTGAAGTCAAATTAGCAGTTGGATTATTTGCTAAGTTCCTGAATACACCAGTCCCAGATATAGTTTGTGGAACATTTGAAATTGTAGGACTAATACCAGAATATGAACTTAAAGTTAATGTATTAGTCTGTGTAAAAATACCATTATTAACAAAATTACCCCCTAAAACCACTACAACAGAAGGGGCATATTCAGAAGCAGGATTAATTGTCAAATCACCAGTAATAACATTTGAATAAGCGCCTCCTGTCACAATTCTATTAACTCCAGATCCACCATTAATAATCAAATTCCCATAATTGATTCTTCCTGATCCAACATATGTATTAGCTCTAAAACCGACAATATTACCACCTGCATCTACAGAATTCCCATCACCAAATCTCAAAGTATGACTTGAAGACACGTTTGAAGTCGTAGAAGAATTATAATACAAAACTTCTGTAGCCGTTGTATTTAAATGCGGATCAACAATAGTCAATTTACCACCTGTCCAATTCACAACAGCCGTTAAATTAAGATAATATGAAGATGCTGAATTAGCTGTCACTCCAGCCGCATTTCCATCGATATTAATTTCCCCTCCGCTTTGATTAAACTGTAAACCTGAATGAACCAAGCTTCCATTAATATTTAATACTCCTGAACTTACGGTTAACACACCTGAATTTGTAAAAATGGTATTTCCACCTCCAACTGGTCCTTGTCTGACAATAGCCCCAGCTACCACAAAAGTACCAAAACTAGAATTTGTTATTCCAGAAGCACTACCACCGTTTACAATTAAATCTCCACCGTTTGCATTAACTGTACCATTATTTAACAAAGTGGTTGTTACAGTCATTACATTACCATTTATATTTAACACCCCTCCATTATAAACCATAATTGAATTGGCAGCTGCTGAGGCATTATTAACTGTTACGGTAGTACCTGCTGCTATATAAACAATATCGGAAGCGCTTGGAACTAAATTTTTATTCCATGTTGATGGATTTTCCCAATTACCATTAGTTACCGATACAAATGGTGTTTCTTGCACATTCTGACCTATATATATATCACCTGAAATTAAATCAGAAGTAGTTAAACCAATTCTTTGAGCTCCTGGAGTAATAGTACCATTTTGATGTGTTCCAGACAACGGAGCATTAGCAAGCATAAGTCTTGAATTTCCATTTGTGGTATAGAAAGCATTATTGGCAACCAAAGCTATAGTATGTGTTCCGGCATGATTGTATAAAGCATCTTTTGTAACTGTCCATTTACCATTATATCTATCTGTTATAGTGTATGAACCATCTACTACTGAAAGTCCTGTAGTCAATGTATTTGAATCTGTATAAGTTACTGCTAACTCTCCAGCAACATTCCCAGTAGTAGAGCCAGATCTAGAAATATACATAACTCTTTGAGCTCCAGAAAAACTTATAAAAGGATACCTTGATGTTGAATTTGTAGGATCTGCACCAGCTGAAATTGTTGTACCTGTTGCAGTTGTAGTCCACCATCTAGCAAAAGTAGCTCCTGGTAAAAAACCTGTTCCAGAAGGAGCAGTCAAAGTACCTCCTACAGCACCAGCTCCAAAAATCATTTTATTTGTACCTAAATCTATTCTCGCCCCTGTTAAGTTTAAATTAGTGGCTATTTTAATATTGTTAAAAGACCAAACAATATTAGGTGTAACAGTTGCTGTATTATTAAATACTAAATTTTTTATCACATTTGTATTGAATGTTCCTGAACCAGAAACAGTTTGTAAAGCGGAACCGTTTAATGTTAAATTTGCACCTGTAGTTGTCCCAACCGAAAAATCAATAATTCCATTATTCACTATATTTCCTGAAACCATCAATGTCTTACCAGTTGTGCCATTGAAAACATTTACTGAACCTCCTGAATTAACCAATAAATTACCATTTATTGTAAATGAAGTTGGAGTTGTTCCATAAGTTAAAACTCCATTAACTGTTGCATTATTAATAACCTGAGCTACCGCATCGATTGTTACAGTATGACCTGAAGAAACTAAAATACTATCATATTGTGTTGGAACTTGATTTGCATTCCATGTTGAAGCGTTTCCAAAATTTCCAGAGATTATTGAAACAAAAGTTCCCGGTGCATTAGTAGCTTGTGAACCTATTAGTTCTGATGAAAAAATAGCCTCAGAAAATGCTTGAATCTTATAAAAGTATGTTGTTGATGGTAAAAGATTATTTTGCGTAAAGTTATAAGCTTGACCTGTTGTTCCAACAGTTGTTGATGAAACAACAGTAGTAAAAACCCCAGAAGTAAATGAAGAATCAGTAGCTCTTGTGATTAAAAAACCTGATTCTCCAATCGAATTATCCAACCAATTTAAAGTTGTTGAAGCGGAAGACAAACCGCTAAAAGTTAAATTAATGGGTGGAGTTAAAGACGTATTTGGAGGTGTAAACTTAATGTAAGTATTTACCAAATTAGCTAGTGGTAAACTGGATGCAAAATTATTTGCTGTTGGTGATGTTGCAGAAGTATTTTGAGAAGGAGTCGTACCAACAGTTATAAAAGCAGAAGAATTTGCTGTATTACTAGAACTATGAAAAATAGATCTTGTTACTGAAGAATTCGCAGGATTTAAGATATTTCCATAAATAAACTCAATTACTCCAGTTCCTTCATTTAATACTAATTGCATACTTCCAGAATTAGTAATATCTGGTATTGAAATATAAAAATTACTCCATTCTACGATCAATTTTCTATTTGGAGCCGTCCCCGAAATTAAATAAGTCATACCATTTCCCGTTCTATTATCCCCTGCCATAGGCGCTATAGTAGCTGTAGAAGCTGTATAAGCTGAAACAGCTGCCGCACCAATACTTGTCGCGCTAGCATTAGTATGTAATCTTAACTGACCGTTACTATTGACACTAAAATGGGAATAAGAAATCCCCATATAATTAAAATTAAATTCAATAGGCAAAACTGAACTACCCCAATTATCTTGGACTCCTGAAAACAAAGTAGTTGCTCCAGACATTGAATTGAAGGAACTTGGACCAGAAGTGAGAACGTAATTTACAGATGATTGAGCCCTAACAAAAAAACAAGAAATTAAAGAAAAAAAGACCATAATGAAAACTAAAGACTTCTTCTCATTTTTTAAATTCTCATATTCTCTATTTTTAGAAAAAAATAATGAAAAACTTAAACATAAGTTTTTAACACTAGAGTAATATTTAATCATATTGTTAAAATAAATTAAAAGTAATTTACAAATTTATTTTTTTATTTTTAATATTAAAGTATTTACAACAAAAACATTTATTTTTAATTAAGAATTAAGAATATTTTTTACTAAAAACAAAAAGAGACTGATTTAAAACAAAATCAATCTCTTTAAAAAAGGTAAAAATAAAACACTAAGCCTTTCCTGTTGGTCCAAAATTTAATGGTATATTGGGTTGTTCACCTTCTTTTATTTCACCATGCTGATGCTCAAAACGTTTTATATTTTCATGCAAAGCTCCCAATAATCTCTTTGCATGTTGAGGTGTTAAAACAATTCTTGATTTTACTTTTGCCTTAGGAACACCTGGCATCATACTAATAAAATCTAAAACGAATTCCGTATTAGAATGATTAATAATAGCCAAATTTGAATAAATCCCTTCAGCAATTGTCTCGTCTAACTCAATGTTAATTTGTCCTTCTTGATTGTTGTTTTCCATAAGTTTATAGATTTAAAAAAAACCTAACAATACGAATACTGTTAGGTTTTAAATATAGTTAAAATTAATAAATTCTTAGAAATTAATTTCTTCTTTTGAAGCCATCAATTCACTGTATTCATCTTTAGAACCTACAAGAATATTATCATAATCCCTCATACCTGTACCAGCAGGAATTCTGTGACCTACAATAACATTTTCTTTCAAGCCTTCTAATGTATCAATTTTACCAGCAACTGCTGCTTCATTTAATACTTTTGTAGTTTCCTGGAATGATGCAGCTGAAATGAACGACTTCGTTTGTAATGATGCTCTAGTAATACCTTGAAGAATTGGAGTAGCAGTAGCAGGAACTACATCTCTTGCAATTACTAAATTTTTATCTTCACGCTTTAACAATGAGTTTTCATCTCTTAACTCTCTTGGAGTAACTATTTGCCCAGGTTTTAAGTTAGAAGAATCTCCAGCATCTTCAATTACTTTCATTCCATATAATTTATCGTTTTCTTCGATAAAATCACTAGCATGAACTAATTGATCTTCTAAGAACAATGTATCTCCTGGATCTTGTATTTGCACTTTTCTCATCATTTGACGAATCACCACTTCAAAGTGTTTGTCATTGATTTTCACACCTTGCAAACGATATACTTCTTGAATTTCGTTCACTAAGTATTGTTGTACAGCAGATGGCCCTTGTATCCTTAAAATATCATCTGGCGTGATTGCACCGTCTGATAATGGCATCCCAGCTCTTACAAAGTCATTTTCTTGAACTAATATTTGGTTAGAAAGTTTAACTAAGTACTTCTTCACTTCTCCAAATTTCGACTCAATTGACAGCTCTCTATTACCTCGCTTCACTTTTCCAAATGTTACCACACCATCAATTTCTGAAACTACAGCTGGGTTAGAAGGATTACGAGCTTCTAATAACTCTGTAATTCTTGGTAAACCTCCTGTAATATCTCCTGCTTTAGAAGAACGACGAGGAATTTTAACTAAAACTTTTCCTGCTTTAATTTTTTCACCATCGTCTACCATTAAATGGGCTCCCACTGGTAAGTTGTATGATCTAATTAATTCACCATCTTTACCATAAATATGTAATGTTGGAATTAATTTTTTATTACGAGCCTCAGAAATTACTTTTTCTTGGAAACCAGTTTGTTCGTCAATTTCTACTAAGAATGATTGTCCTTGTTCGATATCTTCATAACCCACTTTACCAGTAAATTCAGAAACAATTACACCATTATATGGATCCCATTTACAAATAGTCGCTCCTTTTTCAACAAGATCTCCATCTTTCACATAAATTGTAGAACCATATGGAATATTATGTGTATTTAAAACAATTCCTGTTTTAGCATCAACTAATTTTAATTCAGTTGAACGAGAAATTACAATATCAATTGTATTTCCTTCTGCATCCTCACCTTTAACTGTTTTTAAGTCCTCAATTTCTAATCTACCACCAAAACGAGCAACAATACTTGATTCTTCGGATATACCACCAGCAACTCCTCCAACGTGGAACGTACGAAGTGTTAACTGCGTACCTGGCTCTCCAATTGATTGTGCGGCAATAACTCCAACAGCTTCACCTTTTTGAGCCATTTTACCAGTAGCTAAATTTCTACCGTAACATTTAGCACAAATACCTTTTTTAGCTTCACAAGTTAAAGCTGAACGAACTTCCACTTTTTCAACTGGACATCCTTCAATCTTCTTAACAATAGCCTCAGTTATTTCTTCACCAGCATGAACTAAAATTTCAGAATCTAATGGATTAACAACATCTTGTAAAGCCACACGACCTAAAATTCTTTCTCCAAGTGACTCAACAATTTCTTCGTTTTTCTTTAAAGCAGTAACTTCAATTCCTCTCAATGTACCACAATCAACAGAATTTATAATTACATCTTGAGAAACATCATGTAACCTTCTAGTTAAATATCCTGCATCGGCTGTTTTTAAGGCCGTATCGGCAAGACCTTTACGAGCACCGTGTGTAGAAATAAAATATTCTAAGATTGATAAACCTTCTTTAAAGTTTGATAAAATTGGATTTTCAATAATTTCTCCTCCAGCAGCAGTAGATTTTTTAGGCTTAGCCATCAATCCACGCATACCTGTTAACTGACGAATCTGTTCTTTTGAACCCCTTGCTCCAGAATCAAGCATCATGTACACAGAGTTGAATCCTTGTTGGTCTTCTCTGATGTTTTTCATAGCATACTCTGTTAATTTAGCATTGGCAGAAGTCCAAACGTCAATTACCTGATTATAACGCTCATTATTTGTAATAAGACCCATGTTATAATTCATTGTAATTGCATCTACTTCTTCTCTAGCACTAGCAATTAAAGGTTCTTTTTCATCTGGAACTTTAATATCACCTAAACTGAATGATAAACCACCTTTGAAGGCAAATTTATACCCCATATCCTTAATATTATCAAGGAATGCAGCAGTTGTAGGCACATCAGTAACAGCTAAGATTTTACCAATAATATCTCTTAACGATTTTTTTGTTAAAACCTCATTAATATATCCAGCTGCTTCAGGCACTACTTCATTAAATAGCACTCTACCTGCAGTTGTTTGAATAATTTTATATACTAATTCTCCTTCTTCATTGAAATCTTTAGTTCTAACTTTAATTCTAGCATTTAAATCTAGTTTACCTTCATTTAAAGCGATATGAACTTCTTCAACTGAATAGAAAGTTAATCCTTCCCCTTTAACAGAATATTCTTGCGTTGACAATCTTTCTTTAGTCATGTAATAAAGACCAAGTACCATGTCCTGAGAAGGTACTGTAATAGGAGCACCATTTGCAGGGTTTAGGATATTATGAGAAGCCAACATTAACAATTGAGCTTCTAAGATTGCTTCAGGTCCTAAAGGTAAGTGAACGGCCATCTGGTCACCATCGAAATCAGCGTTGAAAGCCGTACACGTCAATGGGTGTAACTGGATAGCTTTTCCTTCAATTAACTTAGGTTGGAAAGCTTGAATACCTAATCTGTGAAGAGTTGGAGCACGGTTTAGCAATACAGGATGTCCTTTAATTACATTTTCTAAGATATCCCAAACAACTGGCTCTTTTTTATCGATAATTTTCTTAGCCGACTTAACTGTTTTAACGATTCCTCTTTCGATTAATTTACGAATAACGAATGGTTTATACAATTCTGCAGCCATATCTTTTGGAAGACCACACTCATACATTTTCATTTCTGGCCCAACGACAATTACTGAACGAGCAGAATAATCCACACGTTTACCTAATAAGTTTTGACGGAAACGTCCTTGTTTACCTTTCAATGAATCTGATAAAGATTTTAAAGGTCTATTTGATTCTGTTTTAACAGCAGAAGCTTTTCTTGTATTGTCGAATAATGAATCAACAGCTTCTTGTAGCATACGTTTTTCATTACGTAAAATTACTTCAGGAGCTTTAATTTCCATTAAACGTTTTAGACGATTATTACGGATAATTACTCTTCTATATAAGTCATTTAAATCTGAAGTTGCAAAACGACCTCCATCAAGTGGCACTAACGGACGTAATTCAGGTGGAATAACCGGAATAACTTTTAAAATCATCCATTCAGGAAGATTTTCTCTATTTTTATTAGCCTCACGGAATGATTCAACAACATTTAAACGTTTTAAGGCTTCTGTTTTTCTTTGCTTAGAAGTCTCATTATTAGCGGCGTGACGCAATTTATATGACAAATCATCTAAATCTGTACGAGCTAATAAGTCCATAATACATTCAGCACCCATTTTAGCGATGAATTTATTTGGATCAGAATCATCTAAATATTGATTTTCCATTGGTAAAGAATCAGCAATATTTAAATACTCTTCTTCTGTCAAGAAATCTAATGTATTTAAAGTTTCACCGTCAGGCCCTTTTGCAATACCTGGTTGAATAACTACATATCTTTCATAGTAGATAATCATATCTAATTTCTTAGAAGGTAAGCCTAATAAGTAACCAATTTTGTTAGGTAATGAACGGAAGTACCAAATATGAGCAATAGGCACCACTAAATTAATGTGACCTACTCTATCTCTTCTAACTTTTTTCTCTGTAACTTCAACACCACAACGGTCACATACGATTCCTTTGTAGCGAATTCTTTTATATTTACCACAAGCACATTCGTAGTCTTTAACTGGACCAAAAATTCTTTCACAGAAAAGACCATCACGCTCAGGTTTATGCGTACGATAGTTGATTGTTTCAGGCTTTAAAACTTCTCCTCTTGATTCTGCCAAGATTGATTCTGGTGAAGCTAAACCTATTGTGATTCTGTTAAATCTTTTAACGGTATTTTTATCTTTTAATT
>CAYNNB010000012.1:11742-42661 GCA_964398425.1 uncultured Flavobacterium sp. | reverse complement strand
AACGTGGAAATAGGGAGATTTGTTTTATTCTGTAATATTAAATTAATTAGTCTTTATTTTCAATAATTCTTCTTAAAAATAGAATTTCTTCTTTTAATGTATTGATATGATCTTTATTTGAGTTAATTATTGTATCAATATATGTACTTTCATATTCGCTGTTTTGTTGATTGATTATTTTTTGAGTTTTTTCGTCAATAATTTCCGATACTGTTGTTTTTAAAATTGATGCAATTTGAATTAATCTTTTTATTGAAATGTTGTCCCCTTCTTTTTCAAGTCTCGCATATGAAGGTTGTGTAATGCCTAATTCAAATGCTAAATTTTCTTGAGATAAATTTTTTTGCTCTCTAAGAATACGTAATTTGTTGCCAATATTATTCATATATCGAATTTTTCTATAGCAAATATAAATATTTTATTCGCAATTCAAATAGTTAATGTTTTTACTACAAAATACTTTTGTAAAGTTTTATTTATATTATTAACTTTAAAATTAATTTATTATAAAAATTTAATTGCAATTTTATCTGTTTTTATTTTATTATCATTGAGTTCATGTTCAGAAAGTGAAACAACTAATACGTCAAATGAAAACATTAATGTTTCAAAAATCGCAGAAGTATTAAAAGAACAAGATTATGATACTCAAAAGCTCATGTATTTAAATTTGACTTCAGATGAAAAGTTTAAATTGTGGGATGATAAGTTAGTTAAATTGCAAGGCGACAAAAGATTATCTTTGAATCAAAGAGAACAAATTAAAGAATTGAGAGGACAATTTGATTCTGAGGTTTTTCTAGAAAAAAAGTATAATGATAAAGCTGAAGTTCTTAAAAATATTTATGTTAAGGACTTTTTGAAAAAAGCTGAAGTTTTGTTCGATAGAAATTTTATCAGGGACAACTTTTATAATATATCAACTAACCGATTAGGTAATTCTGAAACAATGAGTTGTTCTTGTAATGTTGGTGCTACTTTTACTTGTACATATAAAATAGATTGTAGAAGTTTACAAGTTTGTAATTCTTCTTCTAATGGTTGCGGATTTTTAGGTGTGTTTGAATGTAATGGTAATTGTGACGTTTTACATCCAAATTCATAAAATATGAGTAAGAAAATATTTCTTTTTTTATGTTTAATTTCTTTTTTTTCTAATTTCATTATTGGACAATTTGACTTTCAATATAGATTTTATATTACAGGGATTGTTAACTTTGCTTTAAGTTATTATTTATTAACAAAAAATCCATTCAAATTTTATGGATGGATTTTTATATTTAGTCTTTTCTTTATTATAAATGGAATGGCATTAATGTCTTTATTTGACAAAGACTCGGGATTTATTGCAATGCCTTTAGTTTTGATTTATAATTTGTCTTCTTTGTTTGCTATTTGTTTATATTGTCTTAATAATAATAAGAAGTTAATTTTAATATCTTATCTGTTGATTTACATTTTTTTAAGTTTTAATTTTCATAATATAAATAACTTTTATTTCTCTAAGCTTTATAAAAATGATTTAGTTGATACTTTTATTCCTGAAATAGAAGTAAAAAGTATAGATGGGAAAAGTTTTAATCTTTCAGATAAAAAACAAATACTTGTTATTGATTTATGGTCAAATTCATGTGGATATTGTATCCAAGCATTTCCAAAATTTGAAGAAGTATATAAAAGGTATATAAATGATAAAGATGTTAAGGTTTTTTCAATAAATGTGGATGAAAGAGAGCCCAATAGATTAAGAGGGAATAGTTTTGTTGATAATTTTTCTTTTGAAAATTATTTTGCAACAAATGATATTTTAAAAAAATTAAATTTTAATAAATTTCCAAATTACATGATTATTGGGAAAGATGGAAAAATAAAATATTTTGGAAGTTTAAATATTGATAAACTTGAAACATATAATAATATTTATGAATTAATAGAAAATGAAAGGTAATTTTTAAAATTAGCAATGATGTTTGTTTTTGTAGTCTCATGTAGTGATAAATCAAAATATTCAATGATTAGTGCTACAAAAGAAATTAATTTTGGAACAATACATTCAAATGAAAAAATAAGTAAAGTATTTAAAATTAAAAATGCATCAGCTAATGATTTAGTAATAAAAAATGTAAAAACATCATGTGGCTGTACAGCTGCTAAACTTAAAGATTCAGTTGTAAAAGAAAATGAAACTTTAGATTTAGAAGTTAATTTTTTTGCAAGTAAAGAAAAGATTGGTAAAGTGAAAAATTCGATTGTTATTGAAGCAAATACGTCTCCAATTTTTACAGTATTATATCTAAAAGGTAATGTTGTAGATTAAAAGGAAGTTTTAACTTCCTTTTTCTATAATATCATCTCCTCATATTTCAAAATAGTTTCATACCCTTTGTTTTTGAAATAAGTAGTTGGGTCGTTTTCTGCAAGTACTAATACAAAATCGCCACCCCAAGCGCCAAGGCTTTTTACTGTACCATTAAAATCAGGAAATAAGCGTTCTTTAACGGTTTCTAATTCTAAGATGTTGCTTAAAATGATTTCATGTTTTTCTAATAAATGACTTGAGTTTTCTAATTGGTTGGCAGTAATTAAGGCTTCAGTTATAGAAGATATTTTGCTGGTTTCTGCCTTTAAAAATTGTTGCTTGTTCATGTAGTTTTGTATGGCATGACGGCTGCTTTGTTTTTTGTTTAAATACACAAAATACAAGTTGTTTTTATAATGCGGTAAAAATGTAATGGGCTCTACTTTGGGTAATTCATTTTCTAATTGGTAAATAATAGCGGTGTCGTTTTGGGCACAAGCTATGTCGTAACCACTACCGCCAAAACTTTCGCGTAACAACTGAAAAGCATCAATTTGTAACCATTGTGCAATGTTGTTGATTAAGGTAGAAGAAGTACCTAAACCCCAATTTCTAGGAAAGGTCAATTCGGTTTGAATGGTAAAGCCAGTAGCAGTTAAAAAACTAGGATTTTGCTTATACGCCTGATGTAAAATCTCAACTAAGGTATTTTTAATGGAGTCTTCTGCTTCAAAATCTGTATTTGCTATAATGTCATTAAAATGCAATTCGGTTGCAAACCATAGACTTCCATCATGATCATAACTTTGCCAATCAATTCGTTGTTGTTCTATTGGTGATATATGTAAGGATTGTCCGAATTTAGTAGGCAAAGCCAAGGCACGGGCACCATTAAGAACTACGTATTCGCCTGTGATTAATAATTTTCCGTTGGAATAGAAGGATTGTTTGTTATCCATAAAGCTTATTCTAATATGACTTATATGTTTACACTATTACCCTTTTCTTAGACGCTCTAAATAATCCACTACTAAATTGTGCGAAACAGTTTGTTCAGCAAAGTAAGCCAATACTTTTTCCTTTTCTTCTTTAGTCGCTTTGTGTTGATTCAAGATGTTGTTCAAGTGCATTTTCATGTGACCTTGTTGAATGCCGGAAGTCGTTAATGAACGCAATGCAGCAAAATTTTGAGCCAATCCGGCTACGGCAATAACTTCCATTAATTCTTGAGCTGATGGATTGCCTAACATTTCCATTGAAAATTTAACTAAAGGATGTAAACTAGTTAATCCGCCCACGGTTCCTAATGCTAAAGGAACATCTAACCAAAAAGTAAAAATACCGTTTTCAATTTTGGCATGAGATAAACTTGAGTATTTGCCATTTCGACTGGCATAGGCATGAACACCAGCCTCCACCGCTCTAAAATCGTTACCTGTAGCAATCACAACCGCATCGATTCCGTTCATGATACCTTTGTTGTGTGTTACAGCTCTATAAGGTTCAATTTCCGCTATTTTAACTGCGGTTACAAATTTTTCGGCAAATAATTCGGGAGCAATATTTTTATCTTCGTTTAATTCAGAAACTGGACATGAAACTTCGGCACGTACAACACAATTAGGAACAAAATTGCTCAAAATACTCATGATAATTAAGATGTCGCTTTCTTCTGCTGTAAAAGTTGCAAACGAAGATGCATTATCTTTAAAGGTTTTGGCAAATTGTTCTAAGCACGAATTAATGAAGTTCGCTCCCATACTATCTTTCGTTTCAAAAGTAGCATGAATCTGATAATAGTTTTCTAGTTCAGATGTTTTATCAACTAAAGATAAGGAAGTGATTCCACCGCCTCTTTTTTGCATGTTTTTAGTAATTCCTTCTGTGTCAGATAAAAGAGTGGGTTTGATAAAATTAAAATAGTCGTTTAATTTGCTTTGATCACCTCGATATAGAAAATGAACCTGACCTATTTTTTCTGTGCCTAAAATAGTAGTTTTAAATCCACCACGAGCACCCCAAAATTTAGCCGATTTACTAGCCGCCGCTACAACCGAACTTTCTTCTATTGCAAAGGGGATGGTGTAGTTTTTACCATTGATAGAAAAATTTGGTGCTACACCCAAGGGTAAGTAAAAATTAGTTATCGTATTTTCGATGAATTCATCGTGTAATTTTTGTATACTTTCTTCTGTATTCCAATATTGTAAAAGTGTCTTTTTAGCTTCCTTTGGATTTGAAAAATAAGTCGATGTAATCCAATCAATTTTTTCTTCTTTCGATAGTTTTGAAAACCCTAATTTATGTTGCATTTTTCTCTTTTTCTTAGTGAAAAGCAAAGGTAATGATTTTGAAATGAAACAAAAGCTAATGAGTGTAACTAATTCGATTTTAAAGTGGATTAGCGATTTTTTTAGTCTTGGCTCTATTTTAACAACGAAATAGTTTTACAGTAGATTAGTTTTAAAAATTAAATTAACTGGTTGAATATGATGCTTGTTTGATAAAGTAAAGGTGCTGTTTTACAACTATTTTAAGATTGAAGAACAAAAGAATGTGTCAAAAATTATGGTTATTTCATATATTTTTACTAAAATTGGAGGTTTTTTTATCTAACTATTACATGAAATCGTCAATTAAAATCTTAGTATTATTTATTTTTTCTTCATGGAGTGTAGTAGCGCAACAAGCTATTACATTAGAGGAAATTTGGTCAGGTGCATTTAGAACCAAAGGCATGGATGAACTAAATACCATGAAAAACACAAATCAATATACCGTTCTAAATTTTAATAGAAACTCAAGAACAACGCAAATTGATTTGTATGATTATGCAACATTAAATAAAGTAGCCACTTTAATTGATACTAAAAATCATCCAGAGCTTAAGTCTATTGATAGTTATACGTTCGATAAGCAAGAAAAAAAGATTTTGATTGCTACGCAGTCGAAACCTATTTTTAGACATTCTTTTACAGCAAATTATTTTGTTTATGACATAGTTGCTAAGAAGTTACAAAAATTTACGGATAAAGCCATTCAAGAGCCTACTTTTTCACCTGATGGGAATTCAGTAGCTTATGCTTTTGAAAATAACTTATACCTTACTAATTTGATTAGTGGAGTAACTACTCAAATAACTAAAGACGGAAAGAAAAATGCTATCATTAATGGTATTACAGATTGGGTATATGAAGAGGAATTTTCTTTTGTAAAAGCGTTTGATTGGAATGCAGATGGTACAAAAATTGCATTCATTCGTTTTGATGAAACTAATGTTCCAGAGTTTTCAATGGATATATATAATGAAGGTTTGTATCCTACGCAAAATGTTTTTAAATATCCTAAAGCAGGTGAAAAAAATGCAGAAGTTTCATTGCATATTTTTGATATCAAAACAAATAACGTGTCTACTATTAATTTAGGCAATTATACAGATTTTTATATTCCTAGAATTAAATGGACTAACGATGCCGCAGTTTTAAGCGCTCAAGTTATAAATCGTCATCAAAATAATTTAGATTTACACTTTGTAAATGCTAATACAGGTAAGACAAAGGTAGTTTTAAATGAAAAAGATGCCGCTTACGTGGAGGTAACAGACAATTTAACTTTCTTGAAAGATAACAGTTTTATTTGGACTTCAGAGAAGGATGGATTCAACCATATATATCATTACGATCAAAATGGTAAATTGAAAAAGCAAATTACAAAAGGAAACTGGGAGGTTACTGCTTATTATGGTTTTGACGAAAAAAATAAAATAATTTACTATCAATCAGTTGAAAACGGGTCAATTAATCGTGATGTTTATGCTATAAATATTGACGGAAAAGGGAAAATAAGATTGAGTTCAAAAACAGGAACAAATGCAGCTACTTTTAGTCCAAATTTTCAATATTTTATTAATACGTTTTCAAGTGCTACAGCTGCGCCTTATTATTCTTTAAATGATTCCAAAACAGGAAAAGAGATTAAGAAAATTCAATCTAATGAAGGAGTGGAGGAAAAATTAGCAAAATATGGAGTAAGTCCAAAAGAATTTTTTGTGTTAACTACAGAAAAGGGTCATGGTTTAAATAGTTGGATGATTAAGCCAAAAGATTTTTCTGCTTCTAAAAAATACCCTGTTTTAATGTTCCAATATTCAGGCCCTGGGTCACAGCAGGTGGCTAATACTTGGAATGGAACTAATGATTACTGGTATTTCATGTTGGCACAAAAAGGATATATTGTTGTTTGTGTCGATGGAAGAGGAACAGGATTTAAAGGTGCCGGATTTAAAAAATGTACGTATAAAGAGTTAGGTAAGTATGAAGTAGAAGACCAAATTGATGCAGCTAAGGTAATTGGAAAATATTCGTATGTAGATGCTTCTAGAATTGGAATTTGGGGATGGAGCTATGGTGGATTTATGGCTTCGAATTGTATTTTTCAAGGAGCAGACGTGTTTAAAACAGCTATTGCAGTAGCACCCGTAACTTCATGGCGATATTATGATAGTATTTACACGGAACGTTATATGCAAACACCACAAGAAAATGCTAGTGGTTATGACAACAATTCACCTATAAATCATGTAAATAAATTAAAAGGAAATTTTTTGTTAGTACATGGAACAGCAGATGATAACGTGCATGTACAAAACACAATGAAAATGATTGAGGCTTTAGTTCAGGCTAACAAACAATTTGATTGGGCTATTTATCCTGATAAAAATCATGGTATTTATGGAGGTAAAACTAGATTGCAATTGTATACTAAAATGACAAATTTCTTACTGGAAAAATTATAAAACTAAAACTATTAACTAATCAATAAAACTAATTAAATGAGCGAAACAACAGCAAAACAAAGTCACCCTAAAGGTTTGTGGGTGTTATTTGGAACCGAAATGTGGGAGCGTTTCAATTTTTATGGAATGCGCGCTATTTTGACGCTTTTCATGGTAAATTCATTATTAATCAAAGAAGCAGATGCAGCTATTATTTATGGTGGATTTCTCGCCTTGTGTTATTTAACACCACTTTTGGGCGGGTTTATTTCAGATAAATATATTGGAAACCGATACAGTATCATGTTTGGTGGATCTTTAATGGCTATTGGTCAATTCTTATTGTTCATAAGTGCTTCTACTTTTGATTCAAGTATTGATAGTGCTAAATTATTTATGTGGATTGCATTGTTTATTATCATTTTTGGGAACGGATTCTTTAAACCAAATATTTCATCAATGGTAGGTAGTTTATATCCAAAACAAGATAAAGATAAATTAGACTCTGCTTTCACTATTTTCTATATGGGAATTAATATTGGAGCTTTTTTAGGTCAGTTTATTTGCCCTTATGTTGGGGATGTTAAAGATGCTACTACAGGAGTAAGAGATATTTTTGCTTTTAAATGGGGATTCTTAGCTGCTTCAATTGCAATGATTATTGGTACGGTAACTTTCTTCCTTCTAAAAAACAAATATGTGGTTACGCCTGAGGGAAGACCAATTGGAGGTTTGCCTAAAAATAATGTAAATGATGATTTTGAAGAAGGAGAATCACAAACCGCTAAATTCTCTTCTAAGTCTATTGGTATTGCAGGATTAATATTCGCAGTTTTATTCTTTGTGTTTAGGTATTTACTTGTAGGTGAGTTTGGTTTTTCATCTGTTGAAATGGGTCAATTAATTAAAGGAATTATTTATCCTTTTATTTATTCTGCTGGAATAGCATTGGCTTATTTGATTTTAAGTTCTGCGGAGAATAATGTAGAGAGACAGAGAATTTGGGTGATCTATATTGTTTCGTTTTTTATTATTTTCTTCTGGGCAGCTTTTGAACAAGCAGGTTCATCTTTAACATTTATTGCGGACAATCAAACAGATCGAAATATTTTTGGATGGAATATGCCCCCTTCAATGGTTCAAATATTCAATGGTATATTTGTAGTAATGATGGCATTACCTTTTAGTTTATTATGGGATAAATTAAGAGCTCAAGGTAAAGAACCAGTATCACCAATGAAACAGGCAATTGGATTGGCTTTAATTGCTGTTAGTTATTTTATTATAGCACACAATGTAAA
Source organism: uncultured Flavobacterium sp. (assembly GCA_964398425.1). Lineage (GTDB taxonomy): Bacteria > Bacteroidota > Bacteroidia > Flavobacteriales > Flavobacteriaceae > Flavobacterium. The sequence goes on along the minus strand of CAYNNB010000012.1, from coordinate 34,287 downwards.
AGATTTAGGTAACTCTGGATTGTTAGCTATCAAGTGGTTAATGTTGTTATATTTTATTCAAACATTAGGAGAATTGTGTTTGTCACCAATCGGACTATCATTGGTTGGTAAATTGGCTCCTAAACGTTTTGCTTCATTGCTTTATGGCGTTTTCTTTATCTCTAATGCGGCAGGATATGCCTTGGCGGGTTCATTAGGAGCAATTATTCCAGCTACTGGAGATAAATTCCAAAAAGCAGAAAAACTGGGTGTCAATTTGCAAGATGTTTTAGATAAAAAAGTTGTTTTAACAGCAGAACAAATTGCCGTTTTTGAAAAAGAACAGATTCCTACTGCAAATACTTCATTTGCAGGCTTTGAAATTCATAATTTATACGAGTTCTTTATGGTATTTGTGGTTTTGTGTGGTATTGCAGCTATCATTCTAGCATTTTTGTCACCAAGACTTAAGAAAATGATGCACGGAATCAAATAAATGATTTTAAAATATTTTCATATCTTTCAAGCCTGAAACATTGTTTTCAGGCTTTTTTAATTTATAAAATAGAATTTATATGTGGAAAAATCATCCTAAAGCTTTACCTTTTTTGTTTTTATCTGAAATGTGGGAACGTTTCGGATATTATTTAATGATTGGAATTTTTACCCTATACCTTAAGGATGTAGAGACAGGTTTCGCAATGACCGAAAAAGAGGCATCTGATTTATACGGTACTTTTATTGCATTAGTATTTCTTACTCCCTTTATTGGAGGATTGGTTGCCGATAGATACTGGGGCTATAAAAAATCAATTATAATAGGTGGAATTTTGATGGGAATTGGTTACATGATGATGGGAATTCATGACAAGACCATTCTTTATTTGGCCATGACTTTAGTAATTGTTGGTAATGGTTTCTTTAAACCAAATATTTCTACTTTATTAGGTAATTTTTATTCTGAAGAGAAATACAAGGAGCAAAAGGATGAAGGCTATAATATATTCTATATGGGAATTAATGTTGGGGCTTTTATATGTAATTTCTTTGGTGCCGTTTTTGAAAATTTATTTGGTTGGACAGCTGCTTTTATGGTGGCTGGAGTAGGTATGTTTATTGGTGTTTTGGTTTTTGTTTTAGGAACAAAGCATTATGGGGATAAAACCGCTAAAAAAGGTACGCAACCAGGTGACATGCCGTTTTCTAAAATTGTGCTTTTTATATTATTGCCATCAGTTATTTTTGGAATCATTGGATGGCTAATTAAAGGTGTAGCTTCAGATTCGAATCCAGAAGCTTTTATTTTTGGATCAGATAGTACAGACGCCTTTATTTTTGCTTGTATTCCAGTAGTTTTGTTTTATTCTAGTTTGTATTTCCGTGCTAAGACGGATGAAAAGCGTCCTATTGGTGCCTTATTAGCTATTTTTGCTGTAGTTATTCTGTTTTGGGCTGTATTTAAATTGAATGGTTCGGCATTAAATAACTGGGGAGATAAATACACCGATAGAGAAGTTTCAGGATTAGCTAAAGATATAACAGATAATATCAAGTTAACTAAGGAATTAGAATATAAGAGAGATTCTGTTGCGGTTTATGATAATGCATTTCGCATTCAAAAAGTAAATGGTGAAGTGGTAAAAGAGGTTAATTATCCTTTGTATTTTAGAAATGTAGCACCAGATAAATTACCTAAAGAAGGGACTGAAATTTCCGTTTGGGCTTCTAATTTAAGTCAATCTATTAATCCTTTTTGGGTTATTGTCTTAACACCTTTAGTTGTTGCTTTTTTTACTTTTTTAAGAAGTCGTAAAAAAGAGCCTTCAACCCCAACAAAAATTGCATTTGGATTATTGATTTCTGCCTTATCTGTATTGGTAATGGTTTTTGCAGTGAAAGCAGGAAACAATGGCTCTGAAAAAGTGAGTGTGTTGTGGTTGTTTGCTAATTATGGTGTTATCACTATTGGGGAATTATTGTTGTCACCAATGGGCTTATCTGTAGTTTCAAAATTGAGCCCCGTAAATATTACATCATTAATGATGGGTGGTTGGTTTTTAGCTACATCTATTGGAAATAAATTATCGGGTGTCTTAGCTTCAATGTGGGATAGTTATGATAATAAAGCTGATTTCTTTTGGGTAAATTTTGGTTTGTTATTATTTGCAACAATGCTCATGTTCACCTTGTTGAAACAATTAAATGCAATAATGCGAGAGAGAGGAATTAATTAATAAAGCGAATGATAACAACAGAGGAAATACAAAACTTTAAAGGGAAATATCCAAAACAATTGTGGTATTTGTTTTTTAGTGAAATGTGGGAACGCTTTTCTTTTTATGGCATGCGAGGTATGTTGGCTGTTTTTATGGTGAGTCAATTAGGAATGGATGAAAAAACAGCTAACTTACAATATGGCGCTACTCAGGCGTGGGTATATGCATTTACCTTTATAGGTGGATTGTTTGCCGATAAGATTCTCGGTTTACGAAAATCGTTATTTTGGGGAGGAATTTTAATGATTGTAGGAAGTGTTATTTTAGCATTAGACCCTAAAAGTTTCTTTTTTACAGGAATAGGCTTTAGCATTGTCGGAACTGGTTTTTTTAAGCCTAATATTTCTTCAATGGTTGGTCAATTATATAAAGATAATGATGTTAGAAGAGATGCTGGCTTCTCTCTATTTTATGCTGGTGTCAATTTAGGTGCCTTAATTGGTGGATATATTTGTATAGCAGTAGCTAATGGCAATATGTGGTCGTCAGTTGTACCCATAGACTTGCGTTGGAATTTTGCCTTTGGCTTTGCTGCAATAGTAATGCTAATTAGTTTATTAACTTTTACACAAACTCAGAAAAGTTTAGGGGAAATAGGATTAAGTCCATTAGCACATTTAGAAAATTCTAAACGAAAAATATTTGAGGTACTAACTTTTATTGGTTCATTGGCTATATTGCCTGTAATTATCTTAATGGTAGAGAATACAGTTTATACAGATTGGTTTATGTATTGTATTGGTCCAGCGGCATTACTTTATATTTTATATGAAATGCGTCAATTTTCAAGTTCTGAAAATAAAAAGCTAATAGCAGCTGTTGTATTCATGTTGTTTTCGGTTATCTTTTGGGCTTTCTTTGAACAAAGTGGAGGTTCTTTAAGTTTGTTCGCTGCCAATAATTTAAAAAATACGGTTTTAGGAATTACGTTAGATCCCAATGGAGTGAATAACTCTGCTAATTCACTTTTTGTAATCATTTTTGCTGCATTAGTTGGTGTAGTTTGGGTTTGGATGGCAAAAAAGAAAATTGAACCTAATACGGTAGTGAAATTTGGATTAGCTTTTTTATTTTTAGCTGGTGGTTTTTGGATTTTTTATTATACTCAGTTTTTTGCAGATGCCTCAGGTAAAACATCATTAGATTTGTTTACTTTTGGATGGTTTGTTATTACTTTTGGTGAATTATGTTTATCACCGATTGGAATGAGTGCTATGACTAAATTATCGCCTCAAAAAACTCAAGCGGTAATTATGGGCATGTGGTTTTTAGCTAGTGCGTATGGACAATATTTTGCAGGTATTTTAGGTGCTGGCATTGCTGAAGCTTCACAGCATGCAACTAATGTGGTGAAATTAATGACTTATGCGGAAGGCTATCAAAAATTAGCACTCTACGCTTTAGTAGCAGGTGGTATTTTAATAGCAATCTCACCAATGATAAAAAAATTAATGCAAGATGTTAAATAAAAAAATAAGGTTTGATATTTGCTATCTTTGAACGATAAAATAGAGATTATGAAGAAAATTATTTTACTAACAATTTTATTTTTAGGTATTGTAGTTAATGCACAAGAATTAACTTGGCATACCGATATGACAAAAGCAACTGAAATTGCTATTAAAGAAAAAAAACCATTGTTACTGTTTTTCACAGGTTCTGATTGGTGCGGTTGGTGTGTACGTCTTCAAAATGAAGTGTTGAAAACACCAGAATTTAAAAAATGGGCTGCTGATAATGTTGTTTTAGTAGAATTAGATTTTCCTAGAAGAACACCACAAGAGGAATCTCTAAAACAACAAAACGCCCAATTAGCACAAGCATTAGGCGTGCAAGGTTTTCCTACTTTGTATTTTGTGACCCCTTCTAAAACACCTGACAATAAAGTGAATTTGAATAATTTTGGTTCTCAAGGTTATGTGGCAGGTGGTCCAGTAAAATGGCTAGAAGGTGCTGATAAGATTATGAAAAATAAATCTTAAATCAAAAAGGTTGTTGAATTTCAACAACCTTTTTGATTTTCTTTCTATTTATGTTTCCATATAAAATAGTTAAAGTTTCTAGCTAACATAAAAGTAATATTTGACTATAGCGGAACTAATTTAAATGTAAAGATATTTAAGCCACAATTATAGTTAAACGATTTGAAAAACAGGCTAATTATAAGCTATTTGTGTGTTATTTCAGAATAAAAATTCCTTTTTCAGTTGTAGCATGAAAAGGTTGATTAAGTGAGGAACAAGTTTTTTTCCAAAGTTGGATGTATGATTTAAAATTAGAACCATCAGCAATAATTAGTTTGGGTTGTAATTGATTAATTATTCGCTCTAGATTTATTTTAGGGGAAGTTGTTAAATAAATAATGTCTGGTTTTATTTTGGTTTTGTAAATTCCATTGGTGTCTATTCGGAGTATTTTTTGTTTAAAGTAAATAGTGTTTTCAAGAGAACGAATTGTTGATTTTTTCACAAAATTACTACGGCAATAGTTTGCTATTAATGTTTTGTTTTTAGTGCTATCCGTAGTTAGAAAATGGATTTTTTCCTTTTCTTTTATAGCCACTAGTGAAGATTTATATGTATTGAAAATTATGAGCTCTCTATCTTCCTTTTTTGTGATTATTTGAATCAAGTAACAAAATTGAAAGAGAAAAATTGAGGCTAAAACCCAATATGCATTTTTCTTTTTTGGATGTGATAATAGAAATAATAAGCTCACCACAATAAAGAATAAACTTATAGCCATACTGCTATGAAAAGCAATATTTTTAATTACAAAAATATCAAAATGACTAAGCCAACGGGTAAAGGTATTCATCCAATCAATACAGAAATTGGTTATGTAGCCAATGATTTTTGCTAGAGGGAAATATAAATAGACAGAAGGAATAAGAGCTAATCCTAATATTAATATTAAACTTGATAAAGGAATAACAACTAAATTTGCAATTAAAAACAATAGAGGAAATTGCCCAAAATAATATAGTGTTAATGGTAAAACGCCTAACTGGGCTACTAATGTCATTAATAAGGTTTCTTTTATTTTGAGTATGATTTTATATTTTGAATATGCATATTTATTTACAATGGGTTGAAAGGCAACAATGGCAAGTACTGCACAATAACTTAGTTGAAATCCAATATCTAAAATATAATTAGGATTCCAAACCAACAATAGTAAAGCTGAAGTAGCTAAGGCATTATAAATGTTGATTTCGCGTTTTAGTAATTGACCATAAGCAATTACAGTAAACATGACAACTGATCGAACAACAGAGGCAGACAATCCTGCTATTAGTGCATATATCCATAAAATGCTCAGAGATAAAATAAAAACTGTTATGGTGCCATTTTTTCTTCTTTTTAAAGATAAAGTAGACCAAAGTATGATTTGGTAAATTAAGGCTATGTGTAAACCAGAAATCGCTAAAATATGAATTACACCTGTATTGGTGTAATTAGCGGTAAGCTCTTTTGAAACGGTAGTTCTTTCTCCAAATAAAAGCGCTATTAAAAGATTGTAGTTTTCCTCTTTTAATCCCAATTTATGAAATCGTTCTATCAGTGATTCTTTGCAATAATTGAGGTAATAACGCCAGTTTTTGGTTACTTGTATTTGAATCTTATCCTCTTTTTTTAAATGAAGTTCTTGATAAATATTTTGTCGATTTAAATAATCTGTGTAATTAAATTGATATGGATTGTATATAGATTCAATATTTTTTATTTTACTAATAATACGAATGTTTTGACCCAATTTAATAGATAGCTTTCGTTCTTTAGGAATGTAAATTAGTAGTTTGCCAATGGTTTTTTTCTGATTAATCTGATGAACATCGAGCACATATTTTTCATAATATAATGTGCCTTTTAAACGTTCAATGATTTGTCCAACTACTAAATTCTTCTCGTTTTTTAAATGGTGACTAAAATGTAATTTATTGTTGATTTCAGTATGAATAATTTGAGAAAACCAGCCTAAAAATAAAAAAGAACTGTAGATGGAAATTCCAAGTAAGCTGCTGTTTTTCTTTCTTTTTTCATTGAAAAAATAGCTAAGGATGATAAGTAATAGGCTGGTAATTAAGCTCCAAAAAGGCAAATAAATAGAAAAAGAAGTGTTGAATCCGATTACTATTCCTATTGAAAAGAATAGTAATAGCGGTACAATCGGATATTTAATGAATTTCATGTAGTAAAAAGGTGTTTACTACAAATATATATTTATTTTTGAATTTTACTACAAATTAATGCAGCAGTTTTTTTACTAGCACCAGTTCCACCTAATTTTTGTTCTAATGCTTCATAGTCTAATAAAATTTCATTTCTAGTGGTGCCAGAAATAAGTTTATTTAATTCAGATTTTAGATTTTTTGGATTGAGTTCCTCTTGGATTAATTCTGTGACAACAGTTTTGTCCATAATAAGGTTAACCAAGGAAATGTATTTTAATGTAATAATTCGCTTGGCAATTTGATATGAAATCCAACTTCCTTTATAACAAACTACTTGTGGAACTTTAAATAAAGCCGTTTCCAAAGTCGCAGTCCCTGAGGTGACTAAAGCGGCGTGTGCTACACTCAATAAGTCATAGGTTTTATTAGAAATGAATTTTACGTTTTGTGTGGTTAAAAATTGCTGGTAAAATTCAAAATCTTGGCTTGGTGCACCAGCAATTACAAACTGATAGTCTTTAAAGTCATCTATAATGGACAACATAATAGATAACATCTTAGCGATTTCTTGTTTTCTACTTCCTGGTAAAAGTGCAATTATCGGTTTGCTCTCTAGTTGATTCTCTGTAATAAAAGTTTCAAAAGATTTTTTAGTTCTTCCAGCAATGGCATCAATCAAAGGATGACCTACGAATTCAACACGAAATTGATGTTTCTTTTCGTAAAAATCTTTTTCAAAAGGAAGAATTACATACATATAATCCACATCGCGTTTAATAGCCTTAATTCGACCTTCTTTCCACGCCCAAATTTGAGGAGAAATGTAATAATGGTTTTGAAATCCTATTTTTTTTGCCCATTCAGCAATACGCATATTAAAACCTGGATAATCAATATAGATTATTACATCAGGTTGAAAGAGAAGAATATCTGCTTTACAAACTTTAATATTGTTTAAAATGGTTTTTAAATTTAATACTACTTCCACAAATCCCATAAAAGCTAAATCACGGTAATGTTTTACTAATGTTCCTCCTACAGCTTGCATTAAATCGCCACCCCAAAAGCGAATTTCTGCTGAAGCATCTTCTTCATAGATTGCCTTCATTAAATTGGAACCGTGTAAATCGCCTGAAGCTTCTCCCGCTATGATGTAGTATTTCATTATGACTCAATTTAAAAAAAGAAAACCTTCCATTGATTGGAAAGTTTTCAAAGTTAGTTTTTTTTCAAAAGGTAATCAAACATTAATTTTTAGTATATTTATATTTCATTCCAGCTTGTTTTAAAACAAAGGAGTCTAGACCAAAAGTGATTTCTACACCTGCGCTTTGGAAAACAAAAGTGGTATCTTTGAAATAAGTCAATGGAAAAGGAGGCTGTCCTGTAGCTTGTGCTATTAATTCGCCATTTTTCTCTTTAATTACAATTTGTAGAGGTAAATCATCTGAGTTGTAAACGCCTAGTAAGGGTTTAATTTCATCAGGGTCTAACTTAGTAAATTCTGGAAAAGGGAAAGGCATTTTATAATACATACTTAAAATGCCAAGCATTATATCGTTTTGGTTGTATACATCTGCATTAGAAATTAATGCGATACTTAATTTCTCTTTTGGGTAGTAAGCTACAACAGCATTAAAATTTTCAATTTTGCCATTATGACCAAAAAAACGTCTTTCTCCAAAAGGGAACTGCATTAATCCCATACCATAGCCATCTTTTATCTTTTTCATTTGATCAAGACTTGCAGGGCTTACTAATTTTCCGCTAAATAGACTTGAGATAAAAAGAGTTAGGTCGTCTGGTGTAGAAATTATTCCTCCTGAAGCAAAGGCTACTGAATTATCCCATTCAGGAAATTGTTCCCAAGTTGAACCATTGTATAAATAAGAATAGCTTTCACGTTTACTGACATCTGTTTTTTCAGTGGTGTAATATGTGTTTTTTAGTCCAATTTTGTCAACAATCAATTCTTTTAAATTTTCGGCATAGGACTTCTTTGTTATGTTTTCTATGATACAACCTAATAAGTAGTAATTCGTATTGCTGTACATATGTTTAGTTCCAGGTTCAAAAATGGCTTCATAATCTGCAATTCGTTCTAATAAATCTTCTCTAGATTCGCCCGTTATTAATTTTTCTTTAAAAGTTTCATCAGCATTTACATAATCCATTATGCCAGAACGTTGCTGTAATAAATCATTTACGGATATATAACTAGCCATAGCAATTTTGGGGAAGAAGCGACTGATTCTTGTTTCTAAGCGTAATTTTTTAGCTTCAACCAATTGCATGATCATAGTGGCGGTAAACGTTTTTGTAACTGAACCAATTTTATACTTTGTATTTCCATTTGCTCGTAATCCACGATTGGCTTCATAGAATCCATAAGCTTCTTTGAAAATTAAAGAATCTCCTTTTCGAATGACTAGAGAACCCATAAATTTGTCGTTTTCAAATAAATAACTTAAAAATTCATCAATTTTGGTTAGTCGTTCATCTTGGCTAAAGCTGAATGAAGAGACTAATAGTGCGACTACTAAAAGAACGGATTTTTTCATCTTATTTCTGTTTTGCTAATGAGTAGTAAAGTTTTGATTTTGTTACTGATTTTTGATTTTTTTGAATTCCAAATACGAATATACAATCGGAACAATACTAATAACGGCAACAATTACCATAAAAGTATAAAATTGAATTTTATTTGGCAACACAAATGTCAATGCCATTAAAACTCCGCCTACGAACCATAGTTTTCCGCCCAATTCATGTGTTTTTTTTCAAACTTCTTCGTTTTCTAACGTCCAAGGTGTTTTGATACCTATGAAATAATTTGGTTTTATGGTTTTGAAATAATTACCTAAGAAAGCAAAAAGCAAGCCGATAATAGCAAACACAAATCCTGGATTACTTGTCTTTTGTTGCACGCTATATAAAATAAAAACGGCTAATCCTGACATAAATATGGTTAGAATCATTCTTAGACTATTTAGTTTTTTTCCCATGTTTTGTAATTTTTGTTTTGGATCAATATATGGAATAATTAGAAAAATAAAATAGGTGATTCCAACTAGGATAAACAGCGTCACAAGAAGTTCTTTTTTGTCGCCATAACGATCAATTTCTCCAGCACCATTCCAATGCATAGGAACTTCCTCAGGTAAACGATTCCAAATATATCCCAGATAAGCAAAAGGAATTAAAGCAATTGCTAAAAACGGAATTTCTTTTTTAAACTTCTCCATACTTTATTTTTTTAGGGTAATAATCCATTGTAAAATGTCGTCAACAATTGTAGTGTTTAAAGAATAGACTACAAATTGTCCTTTTTTCTCGCTCGTGACTAAATCGGCACGTTTTAAGATATCCAAGTGATGCGAAATACTAGGTTTTGAAATATGAAATTGGTCCGCAATATCGCCAGCCGTCATTTCTTGTTTGCGCAGCAATTCCAAAATATCTCTTCTGGTTTCGTCGTTTAAGGCTTTGAAAATTGCGTTCATATAAATTTATATATTTAGACAAATATCTAAATATTATTTGAAATGGCAAAGTGTTTTCAAGAAACCCAATAAGCCTTGAAACATATTGGGTTTTATAATATATGATAAGATTAAGAGATGCTAAATATTAAAATGATGACCTATTAAAATTGTTGCTGAATATTGTTTATTGATTAATGAGCCGCTAGCCAATTTTTGCCCAATCCAATTTCAACTTCTAACGGAACTGCCATTTTGAAAGCGTTTTCCATTTCGTGTTTGATCATCGGTTGGATTTTTTCTAATTCGGAGTTGTGTACGTCAAATACTAATTCGTCATGTACTTGCAACAACATTTTTGATTTCCAGTTTTCAGAAGTCAGCTTTTTGTGGATGTTAATCATTGCAATTTTAATAATATCCGCAGCCGAACCTTGAATTGGCGCATTCACTGCATTTCGTTCCGCACCGCCACGAACAATCGCATTGGCTGAGTTAATGTCTTTCAAATAACGTCTTCTTCCTGAGATAGTTTCTACATAACCGTTTTCTCTAGCAAAATCCACTTGATTGCTCATGAATGACTTTAATTTAGGATAGTTTTGGTAATATGCATCAATCAATTCGGCACTTTCTTTTCGTGATAAATTGGTTTGGTTGCTCAATCCAAAAGCCGATACACCATAAATAATTCCAAAGTTTACAGTTTTCGCATGACTACGTTGTTCTTTGGTGACTTCTTCCAGCGGAATGTTAAAAACTTTGGCAGCTGTACTTCTATGAATGTCTTCATGGTTTTGGAATGCTTTAATCATATTTTCTTCACCTGATAGCGCAGCAATTATTCGTAATTCTATTTGAGAATAATCGGCAGAAACAAGTGTGTAGTTTTCGTCTTTTGCAATAAAAGCTTTTCTAATTTGTCTTCCACGTTCTGTTCGAATTGGTATGTTTTGTAAGTTTGGATTATTCGAACTCAAACGACCAGTTGCAGCCACAGTTTGCATGTAATCGGTATGCACCCTACCTGTTTTTTTATCGACTTGATTTGGTAAAGCATCAATGTAAGTACTTTGTAGTTTTACCATTTGACGCCAGTCTAAAATATCACGCACAATTTGATGTTCGTTCGCCAAGTAACTTAAGATTTCTTCACCAGTTGCATATTGACCAGTTTTGGTTTTTTTCTGTTTGGTACCTCCAATTTTTAATTTGTCAAATAAAATATCCCCAAGTTGTTTGGGTGAAGCCAAGTTGAATGTTTCACCAGCAGTTTCAAATATTTTTTGCTCTAAAGATTTTATTTCCACATCTATTTCTTTAGACATCTCTTTTAAGAAATCTACGTCTAAGCGAATACCTTCAGCTTCCATATCGGCTAAAACTTGAACTAAAGGTATTTCAATTTCATCAAATAGCTTTTTTGTTCCTACTTTTTCTAAAATAGGTTGAAAATTTTCTTTTAATTGTAGCGTAATATCGGCATCTTCAGCGGCGTATTCTTTAATGTCTTCTAAAGCAACTTCACGCATTGATTTTTGTCCTTTTCCTTTTTTACCAATTAATGTTTCAATAGATCTTGGACTGTATTTTAAATAGGTTTCAGCCAATACATCCATATTATGACGCATGTCTGGATTGATTAAATAGTGCGCAATCATGGTGTCAAACAAAGGTCCTTTAACTTCAAGCCCATAATTGCGTAATACTTTTAAATCGTATTTCATGTTTTGTCCGATTTTTTCAATAGCTTCATTTTCAAAAAACGGTTTGAATTTTGCGGCCAAAAGTTGGGCTTCGTCTTGATTTTCTGGAAACGGAATGTAAAAAGCCTTGCCTTTTTCCCAAGCAAATGAAATGCCAACTAATTCTGCATTTAACGCATCGATACCAGTTGTTTCTGTGTCAAAACTAACCGATTTTTGATTCATTAAATTTTGAATTAAAATTCGGGTAGGTATTTCTCCTTGTACAATTTGGTAAAAATGATCTGTGGTTTCAAGTGTAGCATAAAATGAATGTCCTTGTGAAATTTCTTGATCGTCATCTGAAAATCCAAATAAATCCATCTGATTTTCAGGTCCTTTTTTAGCAGAGTTTTTTTTAATTATGTTATTAGAATCTGTCCCATTAGTTTCAATTTCATCATATTCTTTTCCTGAACCAAATAATTTATCAAATTGTGTTTTCATTTGACGGAATTCTAATTCTTGGAAAATAATATCTGTTTTTTCTACATCAGGTTTAGATAATTCATAATCTTTTTCATCAAAGGTAACAGGGCAATCCAATAATATTGTAGCCAATTTTTTAGATAAAATACCTTTTTCCTTATTAGCTTCAATTTTTTCTTTTAAAGCGCCTTTGAGTTTGTCGGTATTTGCTAATAAATTTTCCATTGAACCAAATTCGGCTAATAGCTTTTTAGCTGTTTTTTCACCTACACCTGGTAATCCAGGAATGTTGTCTACAGCATCACCCATCATGCCTAAAAAGTCAATAACTTGGTGTGGGTGTTCTACTTCAAATTTTGCTTTAACTTCTTTTACTCCCCAAATTTCTATGTCATTTCCCATTCGAGCAGGACGATACATAAAAATATTATCAGAGACTAATTGTCCAAAATCTTTATCAGGAGTTACCATAAAAACTTGATAGCCTTGTTTTTCAGCTTGTTTGGCAAGAGTTCCAATTAAATCATCAGCTTCAAAACCTGCTTCTTCAATAATAGGAATGTGCATGGCACGAAGTAGCTCTTGAATATAAGGAACGGCTATCTTTATGGCTTCTGGTGTTTCATCTCGATTGGCTTTGTATTCGGTGTACATTTCTAAACGATAATCACTTCCTCCTTTATCAAAGGCAACAGCTAAATGATCGGGCTTTTCTCTTCTTATTACATCCATTAAAGAGTTCATGAAGCCCATAATGGCTGAAGTATCCATGCCTTTTGAGTTGATTCTTGGGTTTTTAATAAATGCATAGTACCCTCTAAATATTAAGGCATAGGCGTCGAGTAAGAATAAGCGTTTTTGTGACATATTTTTTCGTTTAAAAAGTAAAAATACAATACTTTGGTTAAATAACGATTGTTAAAATTGATTTAATAGATACATGTTAATTAGATTAAGTTGTATTACTTTGCATAAAAAAAAGAAAATGAGAGGTTTGTTGCCAATTTTAATTTTGTTAATAATAGAAGTATATTCATTTCAAATTATTAAAACGATTTCAAAAAACAAGTGGATTTTAATTATTTATTTATTGGTTTCTGCTATACTCTTTTGTTATTTAATTTTTTCTTTTTCCACTTATGATAGAAGCAAAGGGCAAAATAAATATACCTTATTTGTTATAGGTTTATTTTTATTAGTTTATGTTCCAAAGCTTTTTGCGTCGTTCATTTTAATTTTAGAAGATATTTTTAGAGTTTTTGAAGGTGCAGTAACTTATTTTGTTGATGAGCACAAAGGTTCATTTTTACCAGAAAGACGAAAGTTTGTAAGTCAAGTTGCTTTAGGTTTAGCAGCTATTCCTTTTTCCTCCTTATTATATGGAATTATGATTGGGAAATATAATTTTAAAGTGATTAAACAAGTGCTTTCATTTGATGATTTGCCTGAAGAGTTTGATGGAGTTACTATTACACAAATTTCAGATATACATAGTGGAAGTTTTGATAATCCTGAAAAGATTCAATATGCTATTGATTTAATTAATAAACAAAATTCAGATATAGTTTTGTTTACTGGAGATATCGTGAATACACATGCAACGGAAATGCATCCTTGGATTGAAACTTTTAAGAAGATTCATACGCCAGTTCTGGGTAAATTTTCAGTTCTTGGTAATCATGACTATGGCGAGTATGTGACTTGGCCAACAGAAGCTGAAAAGCAACAAAATTTTGAAGATATCAAGGATTTACATAGACAAATTGATTTTAAACTTCTTCTTAATGAGCACATTAAAATTAAAAAGGGGGAGAGTGAAATTGCTTTAGTAGGTGTTGAAAATTGGGGTATGAAATTTAAGCAAGCAGGAGATTTGAAAAAAGCATCAGAGGGGTTGGGAAGAAATGATTTTAAAATACTTATGAGTCATGATCCCAGCCATTGGGAATATGAAGTAAAAGAGCATCCTAATCATTACCATTTAACTTTGTCTGGTCATACGCACGGATTGCAGTTTGGTATTGAAATTCCTGGAATCATCAAATGGAGTCCAGTTCAGTATATTTACAAACAATGGGCTGGATTGTATGAAAATAAAGGAAGATATATTTATGTCAATCGCGGATTTGGTTTTCATGCATATCCTGGTAGAGTAGGAATCATGCCTGAAATCACAGTTATAGAGTTAAAAAAATCTAAAAAATTATCTTAATTTATTAAAAATAATACCTTTGTAGTACTATTGTATAAAAATTTATATACATTTGTTTATTAAATACTTCAATTTATGTCAAAATTTGGAGAACTTATCGATGCACAAGTGCCTGTTCTGTTAGACTTTTTTACAGAATGGCACGAGCAATCTATTGCAATGAATGAAACTATTCGGCACGTAGCTGCAGCATTGGGTGATAAGGCTAGGGTAATTAAAATCGATGTAGATAAGAATAAAGAGTTAGCTGAGGCTCTTAGGATTAAAGGCTTGCCTACTTTTATGATTTATAAAAATGGTCAAATGGTTTGGAGACAAAGCGGTGAGTTTGATGCTAATACGTTGATTACTTTAATCCAAGAACAATCTTAATCAATTTTCTTAAAGGTATATCCTTTTTCTTTTAAAGTATCTATTACTTTTGGAAGACTTTCTAGTACATTGTTTTTTGCCTTAAGACTGTCATGGAAAACAATTATACTTCCTGATTTGGTATGTTTTATAGTATTATTATAGCATGTAGTAGAGTTAGTATTTGGGTTGTAATCTCTACTTAATACATCCCACATGATTATTTTAAATCCTTTTTCTCTTAATAATTTGCTTTGTTTGGGTTTTATTTTGCCATAAGGTGGACGAAAAAGCGCAACTGAGAAATGATATTTCTCAATTTCTGCTTGGCACAACAAGACGTTTTGGATGTAGGTATCGTTTGAGGTATTCCAACCTTTTAAATGATTGAAAGTGTGGTTGCCAATGGCGTGCTTTTTGGCTATTATTTTTTTAAAAAGATCAGGGTATTTTTTTATATTATCTCCAATACAAAAAAAAGTTGCCTCTATTTGTTTTTCTTCAAGTATAGATAAAATGCTTTCTGTAACTTCAGGAATAGGACCATCATCAAAAGTTAGATAGATGTACTTATCTGAATTTGGAAATTGCCAAATTTGGGATTTAAACAGGAATGGTATAAATTTCGGGACTTTAATCATAAAGTTTAAAAAAGCCATTCAGATTAACTGAATGGCTTTTGGTACGTTCTATTCGTTTTCTCTTTTATACGCGCCCATCATTTCATTATAATTGTTGAATTTTGTTCGCTCTTGATTATAAAATTCTATGTCATTATTGTCTTTTGCAATGTATAATAAAGATCTGTATAACTCAATTTCTCTAAAAATTTCCATTTTATAAAACAATTTTTGTTTTTCGCTCTGCGATTTAAAGAATTTAAGTTTTTGTTGTCTTTTGATGATAAGTTGACTCAAGATAGATCTGGCTTCATTATTTTTATTCATTTTATAATAGCCATCTGCAAAAGGTTCAACTGTAGTGTAGTATTCAAAATAATTAATAGGCATGTTTTTCATGGCTATATCAATTATTTTTTGAGCTTTGTCAAATTTCTTCTCAGCAATTAAAGCTTTCATTAATCGAGATAAGTTTCCTCTGTAAGATAATGCATTTTTACGAGTTTCAGGGTCATGATAAATTTTTGAACTACCAGAGTTCCCCCATGTCCATTTCATAACATTGTTATACATCTTTTCGGTATCAATATAACCTAAATCATATGGATTTTCTTCACTTATAGGTGTTTTTATTGGAACTAATTTATATACCATACCATCTAATTGAAGGTATTCTTTCATCCAAATATAATCATCTGCTCCATAACTTCCTGGTGAGAAATAGATAGGTCTTTTCCAGTTGTTTTCGTTGAAAATATCAAGCATTATTAAGCGATTTTTGTACAATGCACCTCCTTTTAATCTTAAGTTGATTTCTGGTACAATAGAATCGTAGTATTTAGGATTAACCACTTTATTTTTGATAATTGTTTGTTTGTCAATTTTAACTTTCACGTTGTCGCTTGGGTAGTAATGTACAAATTGACCATTCTTCATTTCTTGCTTTGATCTTTCGTCTTTTAAGAAATCAAGTATTAATCCTAAGTTTAAGGTATCTTTAGTTTTTTCAATAAATAAAGAATAATTTCGTTTATCACCTACATAATCATTATGGGTAAAAGAAATAGGTAATGGTTCAGAAGCATTAGATTTCATTTTCATTTCGTCAATATACCAATCAGTTGCTAATAAACTGGTGTTTACGATACGAACATCGGTTCTATATCCTTCAATCTCTTGTAGGTACCATAGTGGGAACGTGTCGTTGTCACCAATAGTAAACAAAATGGCATTTTTATCACAAGAATCTAAATAAGCTTTAGCCATAGCAACTGCTGTATATTTACCACTTCTGTCATGGTCATCCCAGTTTTGACTAGCTAATAAAATAGGTGAAGCTAGCAGGCAGGCACCTATTACGGCTGGAAATGCTACTTTTGGTGAAGTATATTTAGCTACTTGCTGATAAATGGCATAAGCACCTACGCCTATCCACATGGCAAATATGTAGAAGGAGCCCACTAAAGCGTAATCTCTTTCTCTAGGTTCAAAAGGTCTTTCATTTAAGTAGATTTTTAGCGCTAAACCAGTGAATAGGAATAAAGCTAATAATACATAAAATGATTTCCATTCGTATTTGGCGTGGAAATACATGCCTATTAAACCTAAAATAAAAGGTAAGAAGTAATAAGTGTTTCTTGCTTTGTTGTTTTTCATGTCGTCTGTCAATTCACTTTGATTGTCTAATAACATGTTGTCAATGAAAGAAATACCACTCAGCCAATTGCCTTCTAGGCTTTCATAGTTTCCTTGTAAATCATTCTGTCTACCAACAAAGTTCCACATTAAATAGCGGAAATACATATAGCCAAATTGGTATTCAAACATGAACTTGATATTGTCTGAGAAAGACGGTTTTTCAATAATTAAATAATCGCCATAAGTTTTTAAAAAATCGTCATATCCATCTAAATCTATTTTTCCGGCTGAGAATTGTTTTCTAAAGTCAGATGCAATTTCAGTCATTTGTCCCATTTGCTCTTCATTCATTTCTCCGGTTTCTTCATCAACAAAAGCGTCTGGATTAACTCTGAATTCTAAAGGTTTTGTAAAGGTCATGTAGTTTTTAGCATGTTCTTCACTCCACAAACGAGGTAAGAAAGCACTGTGTTTAGAATCGTAATTCTGTTTAGCGTTTTTGTAGTTATTTGTGATAATGTATTTTCCTGTTTTAGGATCTCTTTCATAATTTGGTTTGTCGTCAACATAAGGAGTTTCTTCATCGAGGCCAGAATACATAACAGAAAATTGAGAGCCGTAAAATAATTTTTGTTCGCCATATTGTTCTCTATTGTAATAGGCTAAAACCTCTGCGGCATCGCTAGGCTTGTTCTCGTTGATATTGATGTTAGAATTAGCACGAATGGGTAACATTATCCATGTTGAAAAACCTATAAGTACAAATAAGACACACAATAATAATGTGTTGTATTGTACAAGACCTTTTTTCTTAGTATAGTTTAATCCAAAATAGAATAAAGCAATAATCAATAAGAAGGCAAAAATGGTTCCAGAATTAAAAGGTAATCCAAGTGAGTTTACCATAAAAATTTCAGTCTTTGCGAAAAAAGCTAAGGTATATGGAAGTAGAAATTTAAAGATAAATAATAAAATTGCAACAATAATGATGTTAGCAATTATAAAGTTTTTTACCGTAACTGTCTTGTATTTTTTGAAGAAATATAATAATCCAATAGATGGAATAGCTAAAATTGATAAAAAGTGTACACCAAAACAAAGTCCTATTACTAAAGAAATCAATACTAACCATTTGTTTCCTCTTGGTGTGTCTAATTCTTCTTCCCATTTTAAACCTAGCCAAACTAATACGGCAATAAATAATGAGCCCATTGCATATACTTCAGCTTCTACTGCATTATACCAAAAACTATCTGTAAAAGTATAACTAAGCGCGGCTATCATTGCACTTCCTAAAGTGATTTTAGCTTGATTGTCATTCCATTCTGTTACATGTTGGGCTATTTTTTTTATGATTTTTGTCATAGACCAGTACATAAACAAAATAGTAAAAGCACTAGAAAAGACTGACATCATATTAACCATTAAAGCGACATTTTCTTTATTTGAAGCAAACATAGCAAAAAAAGCACCTATCATTTGAAATAATGGTGCGCCAGGTGGATGGCCAACTTCTAGTTTTGCTGCAGTGGCAATGTATTCTCCACAATCCCAAAAACTCATAGTAGGTTCTACGGTTAAGGTGTAGGTTATCAATGCGATAGCAAAAGCGATCCAGCCCATAAGGGTATTCCATTTACTGTAGTTGAATGAAATCATAAATTGAATAATTGTATTTTACCCTACAAAGAAACTATTTATACTAGACATAACCAATAATTTTTTTTTAAATATTTCTAAAAAAATATTTGGAGAAAAAAATATTTGTATTACATTTGCACCCGCAATGAACAAGCATTGCTATCTTTACTGGTCTATGGTGTAATGGTAACACAGCTGATTTTGGTTCAGTCGTTCTAGGTTCGAGTCCTAGTAGACCAACAAAAAGCCTGAGATTTCTCAGGCTTTTTTGTTTTATTAAGTTTGAGGTTTGAAGGTCAAAAAAAAACTTGGCAATTGCCAAGTTTTGATGTTAGATTTTAAAAGTAACCACTGGTCTTTTTGAGTGATTAACTAAGTCTTCAGAAATACTTCCGTTAAAGAAGTGTGCAAGACCTTTTCTACCATGAGTACACATCCCAATTACATCAGAGTTTGAATCTTTCGCAAAATGTAAAATTCCTTTCTCTACATTGATGTCATTGTAAATATGTGTTGAGTAGTTTGAAAAATTGAATTCTGAAATGAATTCTTTCATTCTTTTTTCAGCTACTCTAGACGGGGTAAAATTGTTAGGTGTTGTAATATTTACCAATTTGATATGTGAATCAAAGCTTTTTGCAAATTCAATGACTTTTGCAAATGGAACTTTTATTTCATCAGAAAAGTCAGAGGCGAAAACCAAATTGTTTACTTTGAAGTCTTCTTCGTCTTTTTTGATGATTAAAACAGGTATAGATGAATTTCTTACTACTTTTTCTGCATTTGAACCTATAAACATTTCTTGGAAACCGCTTGCACCATGAGATCCCATGATGATTAAATCTGCATTATGTTTTTCGGCATTTTCGATAATTCCATTAAAAGCCATGTGGAATTGTACTATGCTAGCTACTTCAATTCCTTCTAAATATGGAGAGTCAACTAATTCGTCTAATTTATTTACTGCGGCATTTTTAAAGAACATTAATTCAGGAATGTCGTGTGCAGTTGTGATGGCGTCATTTCCTGTTTGTTGTAGTTCTAACATGTGTAATAAGATTACTTTTCCATTGTTTCTCTTAGCAACCTGAGCCGCGACTTTAAGGGCGTATTCGGCATGTTTAGAAAAATCTGTAGGAACTAAAATGGTTTTCATATTTAATTAAATTTGGTTTGTATTAATAATAGCATAAAAGTACAAAAAATATTTCAAACTGATTCCAAAAATCTTAAAAAAGAATATTTTATAAAAAAATCAAAAAAATATTTGTATATTTGCGCAGTTATTTAGTAATCAACCAAATAATGAGGCACGCATTGCGTGCCTCTTTTTATAAGAATGACATTTAAAGAAAAAGTTAAAAACATTGTTGATGAAGTATTGGAAACAAGGCAAAATTTGTTTTTAATTGACCTAGCGGTTTCTGATGCTAATAAGATTAACGTTGTAATCGATGGTGATAAAGGAGTGACATTGCAGGATTGTATTGATGTAAGTCGATCTGTTGAGTCTCGTTTGGATGAAGAAGGGTTTGAGTTTTCAATTGATGTAGCTTCTGCTGGAGTGTCTAGTCCTTTGAAATTGGTTAGACAATACAAGAAAAATGTTGGTAGAAAGTTGAAGGTTAAAACTATCTCTCAGGGAGAAATCGAAGGAATGTTGGTAGAAGCTGATGATGAAGGGGCTGTGCTTTCTTGGAAAGCTCGTGAGCCTAAAGAAGTGGGTAAAGGTAAAGTAACAGTGGAAAAAACATTAAAAATTGTCTATGAAGACATTAAAGAATCAATAGTAATTATATCATTTTAATAGAGCGTATCATGGAGAATATTGCATTAATAGAATCATTTTCAGAGTTTAAAGATGATAAACTTATAGATAGAGTTACCCTTATGGTGATTTTAGAAGATGTGTTTAGAAATGCGTTGAAGAAAAAATATGGTTCAGACGATAATTTCGATATTATTATAAATCCTGATAAAGGAGATATGGAAATATGGAGAAATCGTGTAGTAGTCGCTGATGGAGAAGTGGAAGATCCGAATTCTGAAATTTCGTTATCAGATGCTAGAAAAATTGAACCAGACTTTGAAGTTGGTGAAGATGTTTCAGAAGAAGTAAAATTAATAGATTTGGGAAGAAGAGCGATTTTAGCCTTACGTCAAAACCTAATCTCTAAGATTCATGAACACGATAATACCAATCTTTACAAGCAATTTAAAGATTTAATTGGTGATATTTATACGGCCGAAGTGCATCATGTTAGACCTAAAATGGTTGTGTTGATGGATGATGATGGAAACGAAATTGTTTTGCCTAAAGACAAGCAAATTCCAAATGACTTTTTCAAAAAAGGAGAAAACGTTAGAGGAATTATTGAAAGTGTAGAATTAAAAGGGAATAAGCCTCAAATTATTATGTCAAGAACTTCGCCTTTGTTCTTGGAAAAATTATTTGAACAAGAAATTCCAGAAGTATTTGATGGATTAATTAACGTTAAAAAAGTGGTCAGAATACCAGGGGAGAAAGCAAAAGTTGCTGTAGATTCTTATGATGACAGAATTGATCCTGTAGGGGCTTGTGTTGGAATGAAAGGCGCTCGTATACATGGCATAGTACGTGAATTAGGAAATGAAAATATTGATGTGATTAATTTCACTACCAATACTCAATTATATATTACGAGAGCATTGAGTCCGGCTAAAGTTTCATCAGTGAAAATTGATGAGGAGAGTAAAAAAGCTGAAGTGTTTTTGAAAATTGAAGAGGTTTCAAAAGCCATTGGACGTAACGGTCAAAATATTAAACTGGCTAGTCAACTAACAGGTTACGAGCTAGATGTGATTAGAGAAGGTGTAGTTGAAGAAGAAGATGACGTTGAATTAAGAGAGTTTACAGACGAAATAGAGGAGTGGATTATCGAAGAGTTTGAAAAAATCGGTTTAGATACTGCAAGAAGTATTATTGACCAAGATGTTCAAGATTTAGTTAGAAGAACAGATCTTGAAGAAGAAACTATCTTAGACGTAATTAGAATATTGAAAGAAGAATTAGAAGGATAAATCTAAATCAACAACAAAAATACAACAACGCAACAACTAAAATTTAGCAAAATAGAATATATGTCTGAAGAAAGAGCAATACGAATTAATAAAGTTTTAAAAGAATTTAATATTTCATTAGATAGAGCAGTGGAAACATTAAAGGACAAGGGTCATACAATTGAGCACAGTCCTAATGCTAAAATATCTCAATTGGAATATGATGTTTTATGCAATACTTTTTCGGCTGATAAAGGAAATAAAGTTGCTTCCAAAGAAGTAGGTGAAGAAAAGAAGAAAGAAAAAGAGGCAATAAAACGTGAAATTGAAAAAGAACTCGAAGAAAAGCGTCGTGCAGAGGAGGAAAGACAGAAGCAAGAAATTATCAAAGCAAGAGCTGTAGTTGCAGGTCCAAAAACACTTGGTAAAATTGAGTTGAATCCTAAGAAAGTTGAAACAGAAGAGGTTAAAAAAGAGCCTCAGCCTGAAGTAGTTGTTAAAGTTGTTGAGGAGAAAGCGGTTGTTGAAACTCCAGTTGTTGAGGAGAAAAAGATTGAAGATAAACCAGTTGTTGAACAACAAGCTAAAGTGGTAGAAGAAAGACCTGAAGTTAAATTTGTTAAACCAGTAGTTGAAGAGAAACCGACTCAAGTTACTTCTTTAGAAGTAAAGCCTACTGTTCCAACTGTTGAAGTGAAAAAGACAGAAGGTGAAACTCCTATTGTTGAGGAAAAAATTCAAACACAATACCAAAAATTATCAGGAGCTACTTTTACAGGTCAAACGATTGATTTATCGCAATTCAATAAACCAAAAAAGAAAAAAGAAGATTTCAAAAAAGACGCGAAGCCAGGCGCGCCAAATGCAACTAATGCTGGAGGGGGAGCAGGTGCTAACGCAAATAATAAAAACAAACGTAAAAGAATTACCAAGCCAACAGGTAATACTCCAGGACAAGG
>CAYNNB010000012.1:6552-11642 GCA_964398425.1 uncultured Flavobacterium sp. | reverse complement strand
TACTCCAGGACAAGGGAACAACCAAGGGCAAGGGGGTAAAAAACCTTTTGGAGGCAATGATCGATTTAAAAAAGGTCAAAAACCAGTCGTGGCTAAAGTAGAGCCAACAGAAGAAGAAGTTAAAAATCAAATTAAAGAAACTTTAGAAAGGTTACAAGGAAAAGGTAACAAATCTAAAGCGGCAAAATATAGAAGAGACAAACGTGATACACACCGTCAACGTTCAGAAGACGAACAATTACAACAAGAACTAGAAAGCAAAATCTTGAAAGTAACAGAGTTTGTTACTGTTGGTGAGATTGCTACAATGATGGATGTGCCTATTACGAAAGTAATTGGGACATGCATGTCATTAGGAATTATGGTTACTATGAATCAACGTCTTGATGCTGAAACGTTAACCATTGTTGCTGATGAATTTGGATATGAAGTGCAATTTATTACAACAGATATTGAAGAAAATACCGAAGTAATTGAAGATCGTCCTGAAGATTTAAAATCAAGAGCACCTATCGTGACTGTAATGGGGCATGTTGACCACGGTAAAACATCATTGTTGGATTACATCCGTAAAACAAATGTTATTGCAGGTGAATCAGGAGGTATTACGCAGCACATTGGTGCCTATGCAGTGAAATTGGAAAATGGTCAAAGAATTACGTTCTTAGATACACCAGGTCACGAGGCGTTTACGGCCATGCGTGCACGTGGAGCACAAGTTACAGATATTGCTATCATTGTTATCGCGGCTGACGACGACATTATGCCTCAAACAAAGGAGGCTATTAGTCACGCACAAGCGGCTGGTGTTCCAATGATTTTTGCCATCAATAAAGTAGATAAGCCAACGGCAAATCCAGATAAAATTAAAGAAAAATTAGCAGTAATGAACTTGTTAGTAGAAGAGTGGGGTGGTAAATACCAATCACATGATATTTCTGCTAAAATGGGTATGGGTGTTAACGAATTATTAGAAAAAGTTTTATTAGAAGCTGAAATTTTAGAATTAAAAGCGAATCCAAATAAGCCAGCACAAGGAACAGTGGTAGAAGCACAATTAGACAAAGGTCGTGGTTATGTGTCTACAATCTTAGTTCAAGCCGGTACGTTGAGAATTGGTGATTATGTATTAGCAGGTAAAAACCATGGTAAAATCCGTGCAATGTTTGATGAACGTGGTCATGCGATTAAAGAAGCAGGTCCTTCAACACCAGTTTCTGTATTAGGTTTAGATGGAGCGCCTACAGCTGGAGATAAATTCAATGTGTATGAAGATGAAAGAGAAGCAAAACAAATTGCTGCAAAACGTACACAATTGATTCGTGAGCAATCGGTAAGAACACAAAAACATATTACCTTATCTGAAATTGGTCGTCGTATTGCTTTAGGTCAGTTTAAAGAATTAAATATTATCTTAAAAGGTGACGTGGATGGTTCGGTAGAAGCATTGTCAGATTCATTCTTAAAATTATCTACTGAAGAAATACAAATTAATATCATCCACAAAGGTGTTGGAGCTATTACAGAATCAGACGTATTATTGGCTTCTGCTTCAGATGCAATCATTATCGGATTTAACGTTCGTCCGCAAGGAAATGCGAAAATGTTGGCTGAAAAAGAGGAAATCGATATCAGAAACTACTCAATCATCTATGCTGCAATTGATGACTTAAAAGATGCAATGGAAGGAATGTTATCGCCTGAAATGAAAGAAGAGATTACAGGTACTGCTGAAATTCGTGAGTTATTCAAAATTTCTAAAGTGGGAACAATTGCTGGATGTATGATTACTGACGGAAAAATCTTCAGTAAATCTAAGATCCGTTTAATTCGCGAAGGTGTTGTTATTTACACTGGTGAATTAGCTGCATTAAAACGATTTAAAGATGATGTAAAAGAAGTTTCTAAAGGGTACGACTGTGGTATCCAAATTAAAAACTATAACGATCTTCAAGAATATGATGTAATCGAAGGATTCCATGAAGTTGAAGTTAAAAAGAAATTGAAATAGTTTTTTTCTTTATAAATATTAATCCCGAGTTTTCTCGGGATTTTTTTTACCACTTGTTTTTTAACTATTTTAAAAATTTATTAATTAATTCACTTAAAAAATTAGCATCTTATAATTTTTTTCCTTTATTTTTGAAAAGGAACAAAAAAACAATACAGCATGCAATTTGACCCCTCTAAAATAAGTGGTTCGGATACTTATAAATTACTTACCGGTGTTATAATACCAAGACCAATTGGTTGGATTTCTTCTGTAAGTCCAGATGGTGAATATAATTTAGCTCCCTTCTCATTTTTTAATGCCGTAGGAGAAGATCCTCCACATGTCATGTTTTCTACAGTTCGTACTGGTGATAAAAATAAAGATACCCTTAATAATGTTTTGGCAACAAAACAGTTTGTAGTTAATATGGTTACAGAAGATTTGGTAGAAAAAATGAATACTACGGCACAAGCCATTCCTTCTGATGAAAGTGAATTTGATTTGGCTGGTTTAACACCTATTGATTCTGTTAAAATTAAAGTTCCACGTGTCAAAGAATGTTTAGTGACCCTAGAATGTGAAATGGTGCATCATTATTTTTTAGAAGACCATAAAAATGGCGGCGCTTGTATTATAGTTGGTAAAGTGCTACTCTTTCATGTCGACGAAAAAGTACTCTTAGAAGGAACAAAAATAAATATGGATATTTATAAACCTGTAGCTCGTTTAGCAGGTTCAAATTACTCTAAATTAGGAGAAATATTTTCCATTAAAAGAAATTAAGTACATGAAAATAACAGTAATTGGCGGTGGTCCAGGCGGACTGTATTTCTCAATATTAACCAAAAAGGCAATGCCACATTGTCAAATTGATGTGTATGAACGAAATAAACCAGATGATAGTTTTGGTTTTGGCGTTGTTTTCTCTGATGAAACCTTAGGCGAATTTCTAAAACGCGATATGGAATCTTATGAATTAATAAGAAGTAACTTTGCTTATTGGGATGATATTATAATAGCTCGAGACAGAGAAGAAGTTAGTATTGCAGGAAACGGTTTTTGTGGTTGTTCAAGAAAAACACTATTGAAATTGTTACACCAAAGATGTAGGGAAGAAGGGGTGAACTTGCATTTTGAAGCTGAAATTCCAGATGAATCGGTTTTTGCTGATTCGGATATTATTTTGGCCGCTGATGGAATTGGAAGTGCTATTAGAACTAAATATGAAAAGGAATTTGGAACACAGATCACATTAAAGAAAAATAGATTTGTTTGGTTGGGATCAACCAAGCCTTTAGATGCTTTTACCTATTTCTTTAGAACTACTCCACACGGTGTAATTGTGGCTCATAGCTACCAATATGAACCTGGAATGAGTACTTGGATTTTTGAATGTAGCGATGAAACTTGGCAAAAACATGGATTTGAAGTGACTAACGAACAAGATACTATTTCAAAAATTCAAGAATTATTTAAGGAAGAATTAGACGGTCATCCTCTGATTTCAAATAAATCGCATTGGCGACAGTTTCCACATGTAGTAAATAAAAATTGGTACTATAAAAATATTGTTTTATTAGGAGATGCGAAAGCAACGGCGCATTATTCTATTGGGTCAGGAACCAAATTAGCAATGGATTGCGCTATTGGTTTATCAGATGCAGTTGTTGCAAATCCTATAAATGTACAAGCAGCTTTTGAACAGTATGAAGCTACACGAAGAAATCCAGTTGAAATGATTCAGTACGCGGCTTTAGTTTCGTTAGATTGGTTTGAACATATGGATCGTAATAACCAACATCCTTTTTACCAATTTGCCTTCGGATGTATGACGCGTTCCAAAAAAGTAACTTATGAAAATCTTCAAATAAGAGATAAATCATTTACAAATAAAGTCTTAGAAGAATTCAATTCGAATTGTCATTCTGAACTTGTTTCAGAATCTAATTCAATACCTGCTGCTTTCACATCTTTTAAACTTCGCGATTTAAATTTAAATAATAGAATTGTAATGGCGCCTATGGGGCAGTATAAAGCGGTTGATGGAATAGTAAATGATTGGCATTTTCAACATTATTCGTCAAGAGCTTTAGGAGGAGTTGGACTGATTTTGACTGAAATGACAGCTATTTCAGAAACGGGAAGAATCACTGAAGGTTGCGCCGGGATTTATACTCAGGAACAAATTGAAGCATGGAAACGAATTACAACATTTATACATTCTCATTCGAAGACTAAAATAGGTGTTCAAATTGGGCATTCCGGTAGAAAAGGCGCAACTTTAGAACCTTGGAAAGGAAATAGCCAACCCATGAACACGCCTTGGAAACTTTTAGCTGCTTCTGCACTACCTTTTAAAGAAGGTTTTCCTATTCCTAAAGAAATGTCTATTGAGGAAATGACGGAAGTTAAAATGCAATTTAAACAAGCGGCGATTAATGCTGAACAAGCGGGGTTTGATATGATTGAATTACAAGCCCATCATGGATTTTTATTGGCTTCATTCTTATCTCCTTTGACTAATATTCGCACAGATGAATTTGGCGGTACAATTGAAAATAGATTGAAATATCCATTAGAAGTATTTAAAGAAATGCGTTCTGTCTTTCCAAACCACAAACCAATGTCGGTTCGTATTTCTGCTGCTGATTGGGCTGAGGGTGGAACTTCAGAAGATGAAGTATTAGTAATAGCACAAGCGTTTAAGTACGCTGGAGCAGATGTAATTAATGTTTCCACTGGAAACACAGTTGCCAATCAAAATCCTGTAGTGGGTAGAATGTGGCAAACGCCTTTTTCTGATGCCGTTCGAAATTCCATACATATACCAACTATTACCGCTGGTTATATTCAAGATATGGATCAAATAAATACTATTATCTTAAATGGACGTGCCGATTTAGTTGCGCTAGGGAGACCATTGTTGCTAGATCCCTATTTTGTGAGAAACGCACAAGCTTATGAAAACTTTAAGGCTAATGATATTGATGTTTCTTATCAAGCGGGAATATCGCATTTGTATCCGTTGAAAGCTTCGGAAAGAAAACAAATGGAAGGGATGAAAAAAGCGTTGAAACCTAAGAGTAATAAGAAATAA
>CAYNNB010000012.1:0-6452 GCA_964398425.1 uncultured Flavobacterium sp. | reverse complement strand
TATCGATTGTTAGATTTTCATATCGAAAACGGTAATGGTTCTAAAATATGCATGCAAACTTTCGAAGAAATTTGGACGTATCAAGATTTGTTTGATAAAGCAAATCAAATCGCACATGTTTTAATTGATGATTTAGGGTTACAATCAGGGAATAGAGTTTTGTTGCGTTCAGCCAATAACCCCATGATGGTAGCTTGTTGGTTTGCAATTATTAAAGCAGGTGGCATTGTGGTAGCAACCATGCCTTTATTACGAGCGAAAGAATTAAAAACAATAATTGATTGTGCAGAAATTACTCATGCTATTTGCGACCACGATTTGGCTGACGAAATGCGTTTGGTTAAAAGTGAGCACTTGCAAAAAATCACCTTTTATCGAAATAGTGATTTAGAAATCAAAATGGCCTCTAAACCTAAAATTTTTGCTAATTACAATTCAAAGGCTGAAGATATTGCTTTAATTGGATTTACTTCAGGCACCACAGGTTTGCCAAAAATGACGGCTCATTATCATAAAGATGTGTTGAATATTTGTGAAGCATTTCCAATGTATTCTTTGCAACCAAGCAGTGAAGATGTGTTTACAGGTAGTCCGCCCATCGGATTTACCTTTGGTTTGGGTGGTTTGGTTTTGTTTCCTTTCTATTTTGGAGCATCTACTTTTTTAATCGAAAAACCAACACCAGATATATTATTAAAAGCAATTCAGGATTTTAAAATTACTATTTGTTTTACGGCACCTACGGCTTGGCGCGTTTTGACTACGAAAGTGGCAGATTTTGATATTTCAAGTTTAAGAAAATGTGTGTCGGCTGGGGAAACCTTACCTCATAAAGTATGGCAAGATTGGTATGATACAACCGGGTTAAAAATTATTGATGGTATTGGAGCTACCGAAATGTTGCATATCTTTATATCTTCCAATGAAGAAAACATGAAACCTGGCACGACTGGTAAAGCAATAATAGGTTATGTTGCAAAAATAATCGATGAGAATGGCAATGAAGTTCCTAAAAACACACCCGGTCGATTAGCCGTTCAAGGAATTACAGGTTGTAAATATTTAAATAGAGAGGAAAAACAAAAAGAGTATGTTGAAAACGGATGGAATATTACAGGGGATATTTTTAAAGAAGATGAAGAGGGATATTTTCATTTTGTGGCCCGAGGCGATGATATGATTATTTCTTCAGGATATAATATCGCTGCCATTGAAGTGGAAAGTGTCCTTTTAACTCATGAAGATATTTTAGAGTGTGCCGTTGTGGGTATGCCAGACAGTGAAAGGGGAATGTTGGTTTGTGCACATATCGTTTTGAAAAATGCTGCGAAAGCAAATGATGCGCATAAAAATCACATTCAACATTGGTTTAAAGAGAATGCGGCTCCCTATAAATATCCTCGAATTATTCATTTTGTAGAAGCATTGCCAAAAACAGAAACTGGAAAAATACAACGATTTAAATTGAAATAATACAATGAGTCAATTTTATATAAAACAAGAAAAAATAAAATTCAAGCATATTGATTACGCTGGTATAGTTTTTTATCCTCGATTCATGGAAATGATAAATGATTTGGTAGAAGATTGGTTTGAAGAAGCACTAGACAGACCGTTTTCTAGAATGCATGAAACAAACGGAATACCTACAGTAGATTTAAAAGTACAATTTAAAGCACCAGCCCGTTTAGGTGAAATTATAATGAAGAAGTTGTGGGTAAAAGAGCTCAGAAATTCATCTGTTTTATGTGGGTTTAAATTTGTAAAGGAAAATGAATTAGTAGTTTTAGAAGGTGAGGTTACGTTAGTAAATGTTAAAATCAATCAAGATAGAAACGCCATTAAATCAGAAGCGTTTTCAGATGAAATGAAAAATAAAATTATGCGTTTTCAATTTTGAATTCTAATTCTTTATTTCGTTACTAATCATAATTTATAATTCGTAATTAATTCATTATGGAATTTAAAAAAATAAAAGCCGCAACTGTACAAACAGCACCTGTGTTTCTTAACGTAGAAAAAACAGTTGACAAGGCCATTTCATTCGTTAAAGAAGCGGCTAACAACGGAGCAAAATTAATTGCTTTTCCTGAAGTTTTTATTGCAGGATATCCTTATTGGAATTGGATTATGACTCCAGTTCAAGGTAGTAAATGGTATGAAGAATTATATAAAAATTCAGTTGATGTAGCTGGTCCCGATATTAAAAAACTATGTTTGATAGCTAAAGAATATGATATTCATATTGTAATGGGTATTAATGAAAGAGGGAAAAGTTTCGGTGAAATTTATAACACGAATTTGATTATCGATAATAGAGGTTCAATTATTGGTAAACACAGAAAACTAGTGCCCACTTGGGCTGAAAAATTGACTTGGACTTCAGGAGATGGTTCTTCACTAAAAGTATATAAAACTGAAGTAGGTCCGATTGGAACATTGGCTTGTGGTGAAAATACTAATACTTTAGCCCGATTTACATTGCTTTCTCAAGGCGAATTAATTCATATCGCTAATTATATTTCTTTACCAGTTGCACCTCCTGATTATGATATGGCAGAAGCTATTAAAATTCGTGCAGCGGCCCATTCGTTTGAAGGTAAATTATTCACAATTGTTTCATGTTCTACCGTTTCACAAGAAATAAAAGATGCATTAAGAAAGGATGTGCCAAATGTTGATGAATTGTTAGATAGAAAAAGTTCTGCTTTCTCTGGTTTTATTGGTCCAAATGGTGCTGTAATAGGATCTCCATTAATTGATGATGAAGGAATGGTTTATGCTAATATTGATTTGTCAAAATGTATTCAACCAAAACAAATGCACGATATTTTAGGTCATTATAATCGTTTCGATATATTTGATTTACGTGTAAATGTGGCGCCAACAAGAAAAATTACATTTGTTGATACTCACGAAGAGTTTAATAAAAGATAAATGTTGACTTAAACCCTTTAAGTCACTATTAAAATATAAGATTATGGAAGAAAACAACTATTCAGATGATGTTTACGGACGCGCCCGTGTACAAGATTCCGAAGAACTAAAAGCTTATTATAAAGAATTAGAGAAACTAGGAGCTGGAGCATTATGGACCGTAGCTAATGATATTGAACCTTGGGAACCGCGTTCTTCTTCGGTTCCTATGTTGTGGAAATATGATGATTTGCGTAATTTAGTGTTAAAGTCATCAGAATTAGTAACACCAGAACAAGCAGGTAGGCGTGTTGTATATTTAGTCAACGACAAGCGTAAGGATGTTTCTGCCGCTGTTGGTTGGTTATACACAGGAATTCAAGTGACTCGTCCTGGTGAAAGCACATCAGCTCATCGTCATCGAGCTTCAGCGTTGCGTTTTATTATGGAGGGTAGTAAAGGTTATACCGTGGTGGATGGTAATAAAATTATGTTGGAAGTAAATGATTTTGTCATTACTCCTAATTCAACTTGGCATGAACATGGGGTAGAGAATGATGGTGAAACATGTATCTGGCAAGATGGATTAGATATTCCACTTGTAAATGCTTTAGAAGCTAATGATTATGCAGTTTATGATGGAAAACAACCATTAGTTAAACCTTTAAATTTTTCTCCGATAACCTACGGTTGTGTTGGACTCATTCCTGTGGATAGTTCATGGGATAAACCTTATTCCCCTTTGTTTAAATATTCTTGGGCAAAAGTATATCCAGCTTTATTAGACGCATTTAAAGTGAACGAAATCAATTTGTTTGATGGTATTCTTATGCAATATTCAAATCCATTAACAGGAGGTCATGTCATGCAAACCATGGGTGCATCAATGCAATTGTTGCCCAAAGGTTTTAAAGGAAAAGCTCATAAGCATACAGGTTCTTTTGTATACCAGTGTGCTAAAGGAATAGGCTATTCAGTTATCAACGGGCAACGTTTCGATTGGAAAGAAAGAGATATTTTCTGCGTTCCAAGTTGGGCCTGGCACGAACATCACAATTTATCCGAAACAGAAGATGCTTGTTTATTTAGTTTTAACGATTTGCCAGTTATTGAAGGTTTAGGGTTATTTCAGTCTAGAGATTTTACCGAAAATAATGGGCATCAGCAAATTCAATAACAATATCAAGTTCAAAGATCAATAAAAGAATAACTTCGCATTCATTGCATTTAATTAAAAAAACATGAAATTACTTACTTACTCAATACAAGATTCAGAACCTCGTTTAGGTTTTATTCATAATAATCAAGTAATCGATATGGAAGATTTTGGAGATGTCTCCAATTTTCCTTTGCCAAATAATATGTTGGAGTTAATTGATATGGGATTTGAGGTTATCGATGAAATTAATGATCTAATTGCTGATACTTCTCAAAAACAATTTGATGAAATAGCTTATCCAATCCATGAGGTTACTTTTTTAGCTCCCATACCAAAACCAAGAAAAAATATTATTGGAATTGGATTAAATTATACCGAACATGTAGCGGAAAGTGCACGTACATTAGATACGACAGGAAAGCTTCCAACTAAGCCGATTATCTTTTCAAAACCTCCAACAACGGTTACTGCTACAAATACAAACATTATTAAAAATACAAAATTAACTTCTCAGTTAGATTGGGAATGTGAATTGGCAGTAGTGATTAGTAAAAAAGGTAAATATGTAGCCAAAGAAAACGCACTTGATTATGTATTTGGATATACAGTTATAAACGATATTTCAGCACGTGATTGTCGTAGAGAAGGGCAATGGATTGTGTCTAAAGGGCAAGATACTTTTGCACCCATGGGGCCAGTTTTAGTAACTAAAGACGAAATCGAAAATCCACATAACTTGAATTTAAGTTTAAAGGTTAATGGTATCGAAAAACAAAATTCTAACACCAAGTTTATGTTGTTTAATATTAACGATTTAATTGAAGACTTAAGTGTCGTTTTTACATTAGAACCAGGAGATATTATTGCAACAGGAACCCCAGCTGGAGTTGGTGCGGGAAGAGATCCTCAAGAGTGGTTGTATGATGGTGATGTGGTAGAAGCAACTGTTGAAGGAATTGGAACGATTGTTAATACGATTAAAGAAATTTAAAATGAAAAAATACAGAATAGGACAAATAGTTCCATCCTCAAATGTAACGATGGAAACCGAAATACCAGCTATTTTTCGCTCACGCGAAACCATTTTGCCTGAACGTTTTACGTTTCATAGTAGTAGAATGCGCATGAAAAAAGTAACTAAAGAAGAATTAGAAGCCATGGATGCCATGAGTTTGAAATGCGCACAAGAGTTGTCAGATGCACATGTTGATGTTATGGGCTACGCTTGTCTAGTAGCCATTATGAGTATGGGACGTGGATATCATTGTGTTTCGGAGGTAAATTTGCATCAAGAAACTGTAGCAAATGATTTTCCTACTCCTATTGTTACTTCTGCTGGAGCTTTGATCAATGGATTAAAAATTTTAGGGGCAAAACAAATTTCAATCATTACTCCTTACATGCGTCCTTTAACAGATAAAGTGGTCGATTATATTGAGCATCAAGGGATAAAAGTGAAAGAGAGTATTGCTTTAGAAATTCCTGATAACTTAGAAGTTGCTGCTCAGAATCCTATGAATTTGGTTGAGATTTATAAACAATTAGACTTAACTGATGTAGATGTCTTAGTTGCATCGGCATGTGTTCAAATGCCTTCGTTAGAGGCTATTGATTTAATTCAGGCTGAATGTGGAATTCCTGTTACTTCTGCAGCAGTTTGTACTACTCATGAGATGATGAAAAAGCTTTGTATTGAAGCTAAAGCACCCATTGGAGGAGAATTGCTTAATGGGAAATATTAATTTACAAGATGTTAATTGTAGATAATATCCAAAAGGTTATATTAAAATGACTAATTTTCATGTTAGTGAGCCCGATATTTATCGGGCTCGCTTTGTTTCATTTCTTATTTGGATTTATAATATTGGCAGAAGGATACTTTTTTTTAATCGATAGTAATGCTTTTTCGGCCTCAATTTTTGATTTAAAGCTTCCAACCCAAACTTTGTATGAAGGATTGCTAAAAACTATTGTACCATCCATATATTTGAACTCTTTTTTAAAGGCGGTTAAATTCTTCTTTGATTCCTCAATTGTACCAAAAAATATCTGTATTTTAAATTTATCATTTATCGTTATTGAAGCATTGTTTTTTCTCTTTTCAGCTAATAAATGATCAATTTTTGGGTCCTGCTGTACGGAAATGTTTCTTGTTTTAGCGAAAATATTTTGCCAAATAAATAGAGTTGTGATAATTAGCAAAATCTGAATATTATTTTTTAAAGTCTTCATAATGAATATTGTTTGAGGCAAAATTATAAGAACATTTTGGAATATTTGCATAATCCTTATTTAGAATTAAAATAAATTACATTTTAAGATAAATTTAAGGTTTTGATAATTATTCGAATGTTGTATTTTTGTCGGAGTTTAAAAA
>CAYNNB010000011.1:0-46517 GCA_964398425.1 uncultured Flavobacterium sp. | reverse complement strand
AATCTCTTATTAGCTCTATGGCATAAAAAAACCTGTATTTAAACAGGCTTTTTATCATCCTAAATAGGCACTATACATCCATATGAGTTTTTCTTGTTCTCTAATATTATCACTCATTAAGGATATTGTTCCTTCATCTTCAATTTCTTGTGCCAATTTTAATATTATTCGTTGAATATTAATTAATGTTGTAAAAGATGAAACAATGGATTCGATGGCTATTATATCATTTGTTGTTTCATTTAATTCTTTAATTGTTGTTGCATTTAAATAATTTGAAAATTGATGGTTAGGAAAACTTCCAAGGGTTAGAATACGCTCTGCTATTTCATCAATTTTTAAAATTAAATTGTTGTATAATTCCTCAAATTTGATATGTAATTCAAAAAAATTATTTCCTTTAATGTTCCAATGTAAACCCCTGACATTTTGATAGAAAACGGAATAATTAGCTAATAAACCATTTAATTCAAAAGCAAGTTCTTTTGCTTTTACGGTATTTAAACCAATTCTGTTCGTGTGTTCCATATTGTTTGCTTTTATAATATAAATTTACGAAACATTTATGATGTTTAAGTACTTTAGTTATAAGATTAACTTATAGTTACATAAAAGTTGCAATAAAAATTCCAAAACCTATTGCTAGTAGTTTGGCTAAATTAAATTTGTGACCTTCACTTGTTTCAAAAATGATTGTTGAGGAAATATGAAATAATATTCCAATGACAAACCCTACTAATTCTTTTTCGATAGTTTCAAATATACTTAAATGATTAGCTAATATTGTACCAACTGGCGTCATTAAAGCAAAAGTGAACATGAAAATAAAAATAGCTTTTGTGTTTAATTGTGCATTCTTAAAAAATATGGTTAGAATCATTGCAATTGGTAAGTGATGGATAGCAATGCCAAATGCTAAATGATTGTCTTTGTTAATAGGGATGCCTTCTAAAACAGCGTGAATACACAAACTAAGGAATAATAACCAAGGTATTTGATTTATTTTTTCATGTCCATGAACGTGACCATGTTCTGCTCCTTTGGAAAAATATTCTAAAATTATTTGGAATATGATGCCTAGCATAATATAAATGCCAATTGATGAATGTATATGTACGTGCTCATGACTATGTTCACTAGACGGTGTTATTTCACTAGTATATATACTTGGTAATAGGTGCATAACGGTTAGTGATAACAAAAATGAACCACTGAAAGCTAATAATAGCTTGATTTGTTTTTTGCTTTTAGGTGTAAAGTAAAAGGCTAATATATAGCCAATGATTACTGCTGAAAAAGGGAATAGATATACAAAATTATTCATTTGGAATTATTTAAAAATCATGACCAATCGTTCGGATTGATTCTTATAGAATTTATGTAGCTTATAATCGCCAAAAATATCTAATAAATAGATATCGCAAACTTCCATCATTTTTTCAAAGTCATTTAATGTTAAAGCAGTCACTTTTTCTTTGAATGAATAATTTTTGCCTTGAACTGAAAAATGTATTTCTTTGATAATTTTTTTGTTTTCTATATAGCGATTTATTTCAAATTTTATATCATCAACAATTTTAATTTCTTTTGGAACTAAATTTGCAATTACATAATCTGCATTTAAAAAATCAATTACACCAAATCCATATTCAGTTAAACTATTTTTAATTGCTTTAAGTGTTTTAATGTTGTCCTCTTCATTATCAAAATAGCCAAAACTTGTAAATAAATTAAAGATTGCATCATATTTGTTAGGGAGATTTTCACGCATGTCATGAACATGAAAATGCAATTTGTCATTTGCTGATTCATTTGCAATTTTAATACTATTTGCTGAAATATCTACACCTGTTACTTCAAATCCTAAAGAATTTAAATAAATGGAATGTCTGCCTTTACCACAAGCTAAATCTAGAATTTGAGCATCTTGGGGTAAGTTTAAATAATGCGTTAGGTTATCCATAAAGAATTGGGCTTCATTATCATTTCTATCTTTATATAATATATGATAATAAGGTGTGTTGAACCATTCGCTAAACCAGTCTTTTTCTTCTGTTTTTGAGATAGTAGACATTTATTTTAAATATAAGATTAGGAAAGACAAATTTAGTCTATTTTTGTAGAATATTATAATAAGTTATCACAATAGATCTCAATGGAGAATTTTAAAATGGTGGCCAAAACATTTTTTGGCTTTGAGGAATTATTAGAAAAGGAATTGATACAATTAGGTGCGCAAAATATTCAAAAAGGTACCCGTATGGTTAGTTTTTATGGTGATAAAGGATTTATGTATAAGGCCAATTTAGGTTTGCGTACTGCGTTAAAAATTTTAAAGCCTATATATTCCTTTAAAGTATTTAATGAAAAAGGCTTGTATAATGGTATTCAAAGTGTCGACTGGTCCGTTTATTTAAACAATAATCAATCCTTTGTTATAGAGACCACTTTATATACAGAGACTTTTACTCATAGTCAATTTGTTGCTCTAAAGGTAAAAGATGCTATTGTAGATCAATTTAGAGAGAATACAGGAAATAGACCTAATATTGATAAAGAACATCCCGATTTACGTATTCATATACATATTGATCGTGATTATTGTACGGTTTCTTTAGATACTTCGGGAGCTTCTTTGCATCATAGAGGTTATAGAACTGCTACAAATATTGCGCCTATTAATGAGGTATTGGCAGCAGGTATTTTGTTGCTATCTGGTTGGGACGGAAAAGCACATTTCTTGGACCCTATGTGTGGAAGCGGAACTATTTTAGCTGAAGCTGCAATGATTGCTTGTAATATTCCACCTAATATAAATAGGAAAGAATTTGCATTTGAAAAATGGCAGGATTGGGATAGTGAATTGTTCGATACTATATTAGAATCATTATTGAAAAAAACAAAAGAGTTTCATTATACCATTACTGGATATGATAAAGCACCAAGCGCTGTTAGAAAAGCACAAGATAATTTAATTAATGCCAATTTAGATGAATATGTAAAAATAGCTCAACAAGATTTCTTTAATTCTGAGAAAGAAGTTCAAGGACCATTACATATGGTATTTAATCCGCCTTATGGAGAGCGATTGGATATTCAAATGGAACGTTTTTACCGTGAGATAGGTGATACATTAAAGAAAAATTATTCTAATACCAACGCTTGGTTTATTACATCAAATTTAGAAGCATTAAAATTTGTTGGTTTAAGACCATCTAGAAAAATCAAACTATTTAATGGTAAATTAGAGGCTAGGCTAGTAAAATATGAAATGTATGAAGGGAGTAAAAGAACAAAATTTCAGAATATAGAAAATTAATAATTAAGTTATATGAAAAAATCAATTCAAATTTTTGTACTATTTTTTTTGGTACAAATGGCAAATGCTCAAGGCAAAATGATCGAATATAAAACAGGACATGTTGTTAAATTGTCAGTTCCGGAATATATGTCACGTACTTCAGGATTGAATGATGATGCTTGTTTAGAATTTCAAAATGCTGTTAAGGAAGTTTATACAATTGTAATTCAGGATGATAAAGAATCTTTAAAGCTAGCCGAATTAAGCTATGATGGAATAGAAGAGTTTTATGATATTATTTTTAAGGAACTTGGAGTTGGAGAAAATTATCAAAATAGAAAAGTAGGAACGCCTAAGAAAAGGACAATTGGTAATTATAAATATATAATAAATGAATGTTCTCTACGAGATAAAGAGTTAGAAGTAGATCTGTATTATGTAATGGGAATAGTTGAAACACCTAATTCATTTTATCAAGTTATGTCTTGGACATTATCTGAAAATAAAGAAAAGTTTAAAAAGGAATTTGAAAATATTGTTTACACATTAAAAGAGGAATAATTATGGCTAAAGGAACCAAAGCACTTATTTATAATTTTATTGGATTCGGATTGTTGTTTTTTCCAGCAAGGTATCTTTTTGATAATTATGCTAATTTTACAGGATGGCAAATACCATTAGCTGCTTTTGTTGTTGCTACTATATTATCTCCTAAGTTTAAGGCATTGAGAACTAATGATGGTGAAAAATTATTTATGTCTTGGATTTTTTCAAAAACACCAAATGAAATTAAATGGTAGAAAAAGAAAAAGTCCAAATTACATTTAAGAATTTGGACTTTTTTTATTTTTTAGATTTGTATAAAGGAATAAAATAACTTACTGTGTAATTAAATCCTGCACCAAATTTACTGTTTTCATATGTCTTGTTAAATCCAGGAATATGTAAATTAGCAAATCCTTCAGGCTCTTTATTGGATAATAAATAGTTTAATCGAACAGAGAAACCAATATACACATTATTAAAAACTTCAGCTTTTAGTCCGCTTACAACTTCAATCCAACTAGCCGACAAACCATTCCATTTTTGACCAGAATCCATGGTAGAAACACCATAAAAACTTTTCGGCTCATAAATATTGTAGGTGTTTAGGGTTTGACTAAAACTTGAAAAGCCCGCTCGCAGACCTATATAAATCATATTTTCCATATCAAGCCAATTTTCATAAGCATTGAAATCAAAACCTACTTTAAAATAAGTACCTTTTGTGCTGTAATTGAGTTGATCATCTTGTTTTGTTTTTTCTTCATTACCCAACTCACCTGCTATGTAAATCTTCTTTGTTAATCTATAATCTCCAACAATTTCGAGTCCTTTGTAATTTTTATCATAAAAAGATTTTGTTATTCGATGTAGGTCAAGACCCAAGCGTAATCCGTATCGTTGCGGGATTTTAATTGTGTCAGATTTTTGCTTTGTTTCTTGAGAAAGTGCTGTCAAAGAAACACTAATTATCAAGATAATACTAAAAATAGATTTTGACATGTGTTTCATTTTCATTTTCGATATTAGATTTAACCACAACTATATTTTGGATCCAATTTGCTATATCTGGTGTCAAAAGTATTGGAGTAGTTGTGTCAAGCAGAAATGTAGTTTTAAATCCGCATGCACGTGATATATAAGATTCTATTCTTGAATAATTAAAGGTTATTTCATCTGGATTGTCATCTGAAGTAGGGTCTACTGAACCATTTAACGTAAAAGATAAAACAGAATTGTCTTGAAATGTTTTCAAAGGAACTTTTATTTTGTTTGTTCCATTGTAAATAATTGAGCTTGTAAAATTAGCAGCTGTTATTTTTAAATTGGTAACGTTTTTTGGTGTATCAGAGGCGTTAGTGGCATCAAAAAACTCAATGACTACTTTAGGAGTAGTAGGTGTAGTTTCTGCACAAACATCATCTTTTTCACATGATGAAAACACAACGGTTATCAAAAGAAGTCCAATGATTTTTTTCATTATATTATAATTTTCGTTCAAGTAAAACAACATTTTCTACATGATGCGTCTGAGGAAACATGTCTACAGGACGTACTTTGGTTACTTTATACATTTCATCCATTAAGGCTAAATCTCTTGCTTGTGTGGCTGAATTACAACTCACATATACAACTTTTTTGGGTCCAATTTTTAATATTTGCTCCACTACATCTTTGTGCATGCCGTCTCTTGGTGGGTCTGTGATAATAACATCGGGTTTACCATGTGTACCAATGAATTCATCATTAAATACATTTTTCATGTCTCCGACAAAGAATTCACAATTGGTAATGTTATTGCGTTTAGCATTTTCTTTTGCATCTGCAATTGCTTCAGGAACAGCTTCAACTCCAATTACTTTTTTTGCTTTTTTAGACACAAATTGAGCAATGGTTCCTGTTCCAGTATATAAATCATAAACTAATTCTTCGCCAGTTAATCCAGCAAAATCTCTAGTGATGGAATATAATTCATACGCTTGTTCAGAATTAGTCTGGTAAAACGATTTGGCATTTATACTAAAATGCAAACCTTCCATTTCTTCCAAAATATAATCTCTTCCTTTGAAAAGGATAATATCTTGATCGTATAAAGTGTCGTTTAATTTCTGATTAATTACATATTGTAAGGAAGTAATTTCTGGAAAACGTTCGGCTAAAAAGTTCATCATTAAGTCAATTCCGTCTTTGTCTTTTTCAAAGAATTGAATAAGTACCATGATTTCACCTGTTGATGCTGTTCTAATCATTAAAGTTCTTAATAATCCTTCATGATTTCTAGGATTATAGAAAGTTAAATTATTTTCATTTGCAAAACGTCTTATTTCGTTTCTAATAGCGTTTGAAGGGTCTTGTTGCAAATGACATTTTTTAATATCTAAAATTTTATCCCACATTCTAGGAATATGAAAACCAACCGCATTTTTGTTGTCTAAATCTTCACCTGATTGTATTTCGGCATCGGTCATCCATCTTGAAGATGAAAATCCAAATTCCATTTTATTTCTATAGAAAAATTGTTTTTCAGATCCTAAAATAGGCTCAAATTCAGGTAATTCAATTTTCCCAATTCGTTTTAAATTATTGTAAACTTCCTGGTTTTTGTAAAACAATTGTTGGCTGTATTTCATGTTTTGCCATTTGCACCCTCCACATACACCAAAATGTTCACAAACAGGTTCTACGCGATGTTCAGAAAATATATGCGTTTTAATAGCTTTACCTTCATAATACGCTTTTCTTTTTTTGAAGGTTTGAATGTCCGCCACATCACCTGGAACAACATTCGGAATAAAAATTACTTTACCATCAGGAGCCTTAGCTACCGATACACCTTTTGCGCCTGCATCAAGGATTTCTACGTTTTCGAATACGATTTTGTCTGTTTTCTTTCTTCCCATGAAGCAAAAATAAGGATTGTTCGTTTTATATGGTAAATTATTTTACTTTTATGACAAATTTAATTTTATGTATACACATTTAGCTTTGCTTAGAGGGATTAATGTATCTGGACATAACATGATAAAGATGGAAATCTTGAAAAATGTATTAGAAAACAAGGGTTTTCAAAATGTGCGAACCTACATTCAATCAGGTAATGTTTTTGTAGATTCTGAAGAGGAACATGGTGCTTCTGTTGGGTTCGCTATTAAGCAAGAAATTTTTAAACAATTAGGTTTGGAAGTACCGGTCGTAGTCGTTTCAAAAAATGATTTGGAACAGTGTTTTTTAAACAATCCTTATTTAAAAGAGAAAGAAGTAGACGAAAAAAAATTATATATAGCTTTTGTTTCTAAGGAACTTCAAGCTTCAGCAATAAATGATTTAAAAATTAGTCAATTTAAACCTGATGAAGCAGCAATTGATAAAAGTCGTATCTTTATAAAATATGC
Source organism: uncultured Flavobacterium sp. (assembly GCA_964398425.1). GTDB lineage: Bacteria > Bacteroidota > Bacteroidia > Flavobacteriales > Flavobacteriaceae > Flavobacterium. The sequence goes on along the minus strand of CAYNNB010000011.1, from coordinate 39,281 downwards.
TACTGGCGCAGGTAAAACCCGATTAGACCAAAAGTATATTGAAAAGAAATTAAGTGTTGTGGCCACTATTCGTAATTGGAATACAGTTACTAAACTATTAGCTATGTATAACGAATAATTATTTATTATGTCTTCTAAATCAACTTTTATTAGTTCCATTTCAAAAAAAGAATTTCCATTGTTTGAAAAAGTATCTGGTGTGTTAATTAAAGACCCTATTTTATCTTTAATTCAAAAAGAATATCCTTTTTTTAATTCTGATTCCATGTTAGCTCTATCAGAATTAAATGTTTTTCGAGAGCAATATATTACAAGTTATTTAGAACGAGAAATTAATGAGATTTCATCAATTGAGCGTAAAGTGATTCAGTCTTTAAAAGAAGAGAAATCATTGGTTACCGAAATTGAAGACGCACCAGATAGTCGTACTTATGGTCAAATTGTTGCAGATAAGGTGGCTGATTTTGGAGGGAGTTGGACCTTTATAATTTCATTTATGTTTTTTCTTTTTGGTTGGATTATTATTAATGTTGTTGTATTAGTTGATAAAGGTTTTGATCCATACCCTTTTATTTTGCTTAATTTAATTTTGTCGTGTATAGCTGCTTTACAAGCGCCAGTTATCATGATGAGTCAGAATAGACAGGAAGAAAAAGACAGAGAGCGGTCTAAAAAAGATTTTATGATTAACTTAAAATCTGAATTAGAAATTAGAATGTTACATGAAAAATTAGACCATTTAATTATGCATCAACAGCAGGAATTGATTGAGATTCAAAAGATTCAGATTGATATGATGAATGATATTTTAGAGAGAATAAAAAAGTAAGACGAAAAATTTATATTTTTGTGAAAGAATGGTTGATTTCTCACCAATAAGAAGGAATTGCGATTTAATACATCAATAACAATCAACAAATCATGTCAGTTTTAGAAAAATTAACTTCGGCTGAAGCAATTGCATTAGAAGATAAATTCGGTGCGCACAATTATCATCCACTACCAGTGGTTTTATGTAAAGGAGAAGGAGTGTATGTGTGGGATGTAGAAGGAAAAAAATATTTTGATTTTCTTTCTGCCTACTCTGCTGTTAACCAAGGGCATTGTCATCCTAAAATAGTTGATGCCATGGTAGAACAAGCACAAACATTAACCTTAACATCACGTGCATTTTATAATGATAAGTTAGGTGTGTATGAAAAATACATTACTGAATATTTTGGTTTTGATAAAGTGCTACCTATGAATACAGGAGCTGAAGCGGTTGAAACAGCTATCAAGATATGTAGAAAATGGGCTTACGAGAAAAAAGGAATTGCAGAAAAACAAGCGCAAATTATTGTATGTGAAAACAACTTTCATGGAAGAACAACAACCATAATTTCGTTTTCAAACGATGAAAATGCAAGGAAAAATTTTGGACCTTATACTGAAGGGTTTATTCGTATTCCTTATGATGATATTGAGGCATTAGAGCAAGTTTTGAATTCCTCTTCTAACATAGCTGGTTTTTTAGTTGAACCTATTCAAGGTGAAGCTGGAGTTTATGTGCCTTCAGAGAATTTTATCGCTCAAGCAAAAGCACTTTGTGAAAAACATAATGTTTTATTCATAGCTGATGAAGTGCAAACTGGAGTTGCAAGAACAGGATCGCTACTAGCAGTTTGTGGTAATTGTACTTGTGAAGCAAAATGTGAAAAGCAAGAAAGTTATGTAAATCCTGATATTTTGATTTTAGGAAAAGCTGTTTCGGGAGGAGTTTATCCAGTATCTGCTGTTTTAGCCAATGATGCTATTATGAATGTGATTAAACCAGGTCAACATGGTTCAACTTTTGGTGGTAATCCTGTGGCCGCAGCTGTTGCTATGGCTGCATTAGAAGTTGTTGAAGATGAAAAGTTAGCGCAAAATGCTAGAAGGTTAGGTCATATTTTTAGAGAGGAATTAATGAGTTATATTGAGGGTTCTTCAATTGCTACTTTGGTTAGAGGAAAAGGATTGTTAAATGCTGTTGTAATTAATGATTCAGAAGATAGTGATACGGCATGGAATATATGTATGCGTTTAGCTGAAAATGGATTGTTAGCTAAGCCTACTCATGGTAATATAATTCGTTTTGCTCCACCTTTAGTGATGACAGAAGAACAGTTAAGAGCATGCGTAGCTATCATAATTGCTACTCTGAAGGAGTTTGAAAAGTAAAATAGTTTATTTTAAACAAAAAAAGTTGTAAGTTTATCTTACAACTTTTTTTGTTTGATTATTCCAATTAAACTAATTGTTTTAATGCGATTTCAAAAGCACGAGCACTTATGTTTTTCTTGTCACTATTTAAATCAAATGTTTTTTGAATTGCTTTTTGAATGATTTCTGATGAGTCATTAAAAATAGCTTCATCTGTCATTTGAACTTTTTTCTCCATAAAATAGGCAAAAACCCTAGCCATACCACAATTTGCAATAAAGTCAGGAATCAAACTTACTTTTTTATCTGTCTCTTCCATGATTGGTCCAAAGAATATTTCTTTATCTGCAAAAGGCACATTGGCTCCACTCGAAATTACCTCTAATCCAGAAGCAATCATTTGGTCAACTTGTTCTTTAGTTACTAACCTTGAAGCAGCGCATGGTGCAAAGACTTGTGCACCTAATGACCAAATTTTAGTATTGATTTCTTCAAAAGAAATCATATTATCAGCTACTAATTTATTTCCATCTTTATTTAAAAATAAAGCTTTGATTTCGTCAAAAGAAAAACCATTTTCATTGATAACACCACCATCACGATCAATGATTCCAATTACTTTAGCTCCCATTTGGGCTAAATAAAAAGCAGCAGCAGATCCTACATTTCCAAATCCTTGTACAATTGCTTTTTTTTCTTTTACATCTCCACCATAAATACTATAATAATGGCGTACTGCTTCCGCAACTCCATAACCAGTAATCATATCTGCAACTGTATATTTTCTGTTTACATCAGGAGAGAAATTTGGATTTTCGATTACCTTAATCACTCCTTGACGTAACTGACCTATTCTGTTGATTTTGTCAGCTTCCGTGGGTTTGAAATGTCCGTTAAATACACCTTCTTGTGGATGCCATACTCCGCAATCTTCAGTCATTGGAATTACTTCATGAATTTCATCAACATTTAAATCACCACCTGTTCCATAATAATTTTTTAAAAGTGGCGAAACAGCTTTGTACCATCTCTCCAAAACACCTTTCTTACGCGGGTCAGCTGGATCAAAGTTAATGCCAGATTTAGCCCCGCCAATAGCAGGTCCTGAAACAGAAAACTTAACTTCCATAGTTTTAGCTAAAGATAGGACTTCATTCATATCAAGTCCTTTTCTCATTCTAGTTCCACCCCCTGCGGCTCCACCTCTTAATGAATTGATTACTGTCCATCCTTCTGCTTCCGTTTCTGGGTCTTTCCAATTGAAAACAATTTCAGGTGCTTTATCTTCAAATTTCTTTAATAATTCTTTCATTTTTGTAAAATTAGTTTTTGTGTTTGTTTGAGTGCAAATATACTCGTAAAAAGCGAATGCGAAAATTAGTTGGGTAGAAATATTTTGCCGCTACAATGATCTTGTTTTGCGCCAGTTACACTTGCTAAAGTATTGATTTCTTTTCTTTCTCTAAGAACTCCTAAAAGACCAAATATTAGTGCTTCTTTAAATTCAATTGTTTTTTTATCAGGTATGTCACATCTTATTGAAGTGCAATGCTGTTTTATTCTTTCTATTAAAAATGTATTGTAAGCTCCTCCTCCTGTAATTAGCATGCTTCCTTTTACTCCTTTTACAATAGTTCCAATTTGGTAAGCTATGTGTTCTGTAAAAGTGTATAATAAATCAGGTATGTTCAGGGCGTGTTTCTCCATTATAGGCAAAATAGTAGTATGTACAAATTCAAATCCTAATGATTTTGGAAATTTTTGACTGTAAAATGGTAAATTATTCAACTCGTCATAAAGAGATTTATTTAGTTCTCCGCTTTTTGCGATACTTCCTCCTTGATCAAAGTTATGTCCTAATTTTTCGGCATAAAAATTTAAAACCGTATTCACAGGAGATATGTCAAAAGCTATTCTTTTTGATTGTCTGTTAAAAGAGATATTTGAAAAGCCTCCCAAATTAAGACAAAAATCATATTCGCTAAATAATAATTGGTCTCCAATAGGAACTAGTGGTGCTCCTTGTCCGCCCATGGCAACATCTTGAACTCTAAAATCACAAATAACTTTGTGTTTAGTTTTTTGAGCTAATTCTGGCAAATTACCAATTTGCAGAGTAATTCCATTCTGAGGTTGGTGTAAAATGGTATGTCCATGAGAACAAATGAAATCTACATCTTGAAGTTTGTTTTTTAAAATAAAATAGTTTGTGATTTCTGCTATTAATTCAGTGTAATTTTTGTCTAACACCTGTAAAGAATCTAAATCAAGGTGAATTCCATTTTTTAATTGATTAATCCAATTTTCAGTATATGGAATGGTTTCACTTTCTTTGATTTCATAAGACCATTTCCCGTTGTTAATTGAGAATTTTATATGAGCTAAATCTACTCCGTCTAAGGAGGTACCAGACATCATTCCGATAACGTTATAGTTTGCATTTAACATGGGTTAAAATTACAAATTGTTATTGAAAATTTCATATTAAATGCCTACATTTGGGAACATTTTTTAAAAATAACAATTAACTTAATTTAATAATATGGATTTTAATTTAACTGAGGAGCATTTAATGATTCAGCAAGCAGCGAGAGATTTTGCTCAAAATGAATTATTACCTGGAGTAATTGAAAGAGATGAGCATTCAATATTTCCTGCTGAACAAGTAAAAAAAATGGGAGAACTGGGTTTTTTAGGAATGATGGTTGATCCTAAATATGGTGGTGCTGGTTTAGATAGTCTTTCTTATGTATTGGCAATGGAAGAAATTGCTAAAGTAGATGCTTCTGCAGCAGTTATTATGTCTGTAAATAACTCTTTGGTTTGTGCTGGATTAGAAAAATATGGATCAGAGGAACAAAAAGTTAAATATTTAACGCCATTAGCAAAAGGTGAAGTAATTGGAGCTTTCTGTTTGTCTGAGCCAGAAGCGGGATCAGATGCTACATCTCAAAGAACAACAGCAGTTGATATGGGTGATTATTATTTATTGAATGGTACAAAAAATTGGATTACTAATGGAGGAACTGCTTCAACTTATTTAGTAATTGCTCAAACAGATGCTTCAAAAGGACACAAAGGAATTAACGTTTTAATCGTTGAAAAAGGCATGCCTGGTTTTGAAGTTGGTCCTAAAGAAAAGAAAATGGGTATTCGTGGATCTGATACACATACATTATTGTTTAACGATGTAAAAGTTCCAAAAGAGAATAGGATAGGGGCTGATGGATTTGGTTTTGCCTTCGCAATGTCTACTCTGAATGGAGGTCGTATTGGAATTGCTTCTCAAGCTTTAGGTATAGCTCAAGGTTCATATGAATTAGCTTTGAAGTATGCTCAAGAAAGAGTCGCTTTTGGGAAGCCTATTTTTCAACATCAAGCCATCGCGTTTAAATTAGCCGATATGCATGTTAAAACTACTGCAGCTCGTTTATTAGTTCATAAAGCTGCTTTTGAAAAAGATCAAGGTTTAGATATTGCTCATTCTGGTGCTATGGCAAAATTATATGCTTCTGAAGTAGCTTTAGAAGTAGCTAATGAAGCTGTACAAATTCACGGTGGTAATGGTTATGTAGCCGAATACCATGTGGAACGCATGATGAGAGATTCTAAAATTACACAAATATATGAGGGGACTTCTGAGATCCAAAGAATCGTTATCTCAAGAGGTTTAGTTAAATAGTTCTCGAAAGAAAAATTAAAAAAGGGCAACTTATATAGTTGCCCTTTTTTATAAGATATCTAAGGTTCTTTCTAAACTCATACCTCTTGATCCTTTAATAAGTAAGAGTCCTTTTTCTAAAGCTTTATGAGTTATAGCTTCTGAAAAAGTTTCAAATTTCTCATAAAAGCACATGTTTGGTGCTTCAATTTTACTTTTGTAAAATTCACTTCCAATAAAATGAAAAGTTATGTGAGGTTGATTTTGACAAAATTGAACCAAATTAGTATGTTCAGAAGTACTTTCACTACCAAGTTCAAACATGTCGCCTAAAATAGCTGTTTTAGGTGCTTGTTCTAGTTGAAAAAAGTTAGTTAAAGCAGCCTGCATACTGCTAGGATTGGCATTATAAGCATCTAAAATTATTTCATAGTCTTTCTTGGTTAATAATTGGGAACGATTGTTTTCAGGTATATATCCTTCTACACCTGCTTTTATTTTGTCATTAGAAACGTTAAGTAATTTACCTATTGCAACAGCTGCATTGATGTTGTTAGCATTATAAAGACCAATCAAATGAGAATTAATTGTTGTGTTCTCAAATGAAATTTTCACCATTGGGTCGGCAATTACTTTTTCGATATTTACATTTGCAGCTTCTTTGTTTATACCAAAAGTATAAGTATTAAAAAGGTTTTTTTTGGTCTCCTGAATAGGGTCTTCTAGGTTAATAATTGCTATTTTTTTATGAAATTCTATGTAATCATAAAGTTCACTCTTTCCTTTAATTACACCCTGAACTCCTCCAAATCCTTCTAAATGTGCTTTTCCGAAATTAGTAATGTAACCATAATCAGGTTGAGCAATCGAACTTAAAAATTCAATCTCCTTTTGGTGGTTGGCTCCCATTTCTACAATTCCAATTTCTGTTGATTTATCAAATGATAATAATGTTAGTGGTACACCAATATGGTTATTTAGGTTTCCTTTGGTTGCCTTTGTTTTGTATTTTTGACTTAATACAGCATGAATTAACTCTTTAGTTGTGGTTTTTCCATTGCTACCTGTTAATCCAATTATTTTGATCTTTGTAAGATAGTTTCTGTGGAATTTGGCTAATTCTTGCAATGCTGCTAAACAATTATCTACCAACAAGCATTGCTCATTAATTTTGTATTCTTGTTCATCTATTAATACATATTTTGCCCCTAACTCAAAGGCTTTTTTTGTAAAAGAATTGCCGTTGAAATTTGTACCTTTTAATGCAATGTAAAAGTTGTCTTTGTTGATATTTCTAGTATCTGTCGTGATTCCAGTTGAAGCTAGAAAGTACTGATGTAAAGTTGCTATTTCCATACTGCTAAAATAAAAAAAGCCCTTTAAAAATAAAGGGCTTTTTTGAAAATTATTCTAAAGTACTAAAATTATTTTTTTACATTTCCTCTAGGTGTCTTCTTGTTTGATTTAGGTCCAACTTTAGACATTGCACATCTAAATCCAATATAGTCAGTTGCCATATCTTGAGGGAAGTATCTTCTAGAAGCAGGGTCTAACCAATATGCTCTATCTCTCCAAGAACCACCTTTGTAAACTCTAACATTGTCATCAATTAAAGTTGTTCTTTTGTCTGATTTATCAAACTTTTTTGACATAGATCCAATGCTGTCAACATCAATCTTGTGCATTGGAGATTGATACATTCTTTTAAGAGGATCTTCTTTTTTAGAAACTGTTTCTTCTTCAGAAGCACCAAAGTTAAAATATTTTGAAGATTGTCTATCTCCATCTCTATAATTTCTATTGTCAGAAGTAGAGAAATTTTGTCTTAAATAAGTTTCATTTTCATCAACTGGAACTTGAGCGATTTGTCCAGGGAAATTTCTTGCCATAATTCTACCGTTACTTAGTGTATCGTATTTGATGTTATCACTAGTAACTATCTCAACAGTACCATCTTGACCAATTTTATTTTTCATGTAAACATTACCTCTGTAGTAATTGAAATCATTGGCTTCATCATCTACAATTGGTCTGTAAACATCGGCTACCCATTCAGCAACGTTACCTGCCATATCATAAAGGCCAAAGTCATTAGGGGCATAAGATTTAACTTTGTTAGTAATGTCAGCACCATCATCTGACCATCCAGCAATACCGCCGTAATCTCCTTTACCTTGCTTGAAGTTCGCTAATTGGTCACCTCTATATTGTCTTTTTCCCGAACGAGTATATTGTCCTTTCCAAGGGTATTTTTTTTGTCCTTTGTAGATGTTGTATTCTCTGTTCCCAACAAGTGCTAAAGCGGCATACTCCCATTCTGCTTCTGTTGGTAATCTATATTCAGGTAAAATAATACCAGAGCTTCTTTGTGCATAAACGTTTTTAACTGAATCTGCAATTTCTTTTTTCCCACCTTTAGCTTTACCCATTTCTTTTTTAAGAACGATATCTTGATTTCCACCAAAAGATTTTGAAGGAGAATTGATGTAAGATTCAGTGTCAAAGTTGGCATCAGCAGTAACATTTTTGCCTAAAGAAACTTTATTGTCTCTTTTTAAGTAACCTTCTCTTTCTAATATGTTTTCGTTAACACGATTCGTTCTCCAATCACAAAATTCAGTAGCTTGAATCCAGTTAACACCTACTACTGGATAATCAGCATATGCAGGGTGTCTTAGGTAATAGTTGGTCATTGTTTCGTTATAACCCAAACGATTTCTCCAAACTAATGTGTCAGGAATTGCTCCGTTATAAATGTGTTTGTAATTTTCCTCAGTAGGAGGGTATACAGCTTTTAACCAATATAAGTATTCTGAATACATTATGTTCGTAACTTCTGTTTCATCCATGAAGAACGATTGCACGTGTTGTTTTGTGGGGCTGTTATTCCAATCGTGCATTACGTCATCTTCAACTCTACCCATGGTAAATGTACCTCCTTCAACTGAAACCATTCCAGGGGGAGTCTCTTGTTGTTTAAATTTGGTATTGTATTGAAAACCACCCTTTTTATCGTTGATTTTCCAACCAGTTGCAGAAGATCCGCCTTTTGTGCTTCCTTTTTTGCTACAACTTGTAAAACCTATTGTTAATGACAATGCCAATAACAACTTTAAAGCCATAATTTTGTTAACTTTCATACTTTAGTAGGTAATAATTTTAGTGCCGCAAGATAATAATAATGGATTAATATGCAACATAAAAATGAAAAAAAAATTAAACAATTCTTTAACTATTTGTTATCTTAACGCTCATTTTTATTAATTTATTGTTTTTTGAGTTAAAATTTTTTATCTCATAATAAATTATTTTAATTTGCGTTTATTATGCCAATGAAAAAGATATTTATTGTCCTGTTTTTTATTTTTGCTCATTCATATGGGCAACTATCTCGGAATTTGAGTTTGAATTGGGTTACGAAGTCTTCATATATTATGGGTGATGGAAGTTATTCTATTCCTCAATTTCAATCTGAGACTTTTTATTTTGATCTTAATTTGAAAAAAATAAAATACCAATCTGTTTTTCCTGTTGATCAATTAGTTTCAGAGACGGATTTTGAGATTTCTAATTTGGTTTATGAAAGTATTGATGTCTCTGAGTTAGGCGATTTAAATGTAAACGCAATTTCAAATCGTCTCGATTTTAAAGTCAATTCAACAATGGCTAGAGAACAGGCATTAATTTTTTTAACTTTTAATCCTATTATAAAGGATGGACAAGGGTTTAAAAAAGTTAAATCACTTAATTTCACGTACAAATTTAAACAACAAAATGAAATTGTTAGTCGTAATTTAGTGGCTTCATCCATTCAAAATTCCGTTTTATCTTCTGGAAATTGGTTTCGATTTTATGTTGAAAAATCAGGAGTTTATTTGATTACTAAATCATTTTTGTCAGAATTAGGAGTTGATGTTAATACAGATCCACGAACAATCAAAATTTATGGAAATGGTGGGCGAATGTTGCCTCTTCGAAATGATGTATTTTATCCTAACGATTTGGAGGAAAATGCAATACACTTTGTAGGAGAGCAAGATGGTGTTTTTAACGATGCAGACTATATATTGTTTTATGCTGAAGGAGTAGATAACTGGAATGATGAGAGTTTAACTCATATTAATCTTTTTTCGGATAGATCCTATTATTATGTAACTTATGGTGGTGGAAATGGGAAAAGAATGCTTGACTATCAAGAACCTACGTCTGCATCAGTGTTGAATTTAAATACGTATGATGGTTATGAGTTTCATGAAGTAGATTTGTATAATCCTGGGAAAATTGGTAGAAGATGGTTTGGAGAGGCTTTTGATGTTGATAGTGATCAGACATTTAATTTTTCGTTATCAAACTATATAGTGGGCAGTAACGTTACTTTATCATCTAATTTTTCTTCAGTTTCTTTTGGTAATACATCATTCAAAATTAAAGTTAATGGATCAGATTTAGTAACACTACCTATGGGTTCGTTGAGTGCTGGAGCAATTGATGTATTAGGATATGAGAATGTTAGTGAGAAAACGTTTACTTCTTCGACATCGAATATCGCAATTGATATATTGTTTAATAATGGAGGTGTTCCTTCGTCAAAAGGATATTTGGATTATCTTATTTTAAAATATCAAGCCGATTTAAAAGGTTATGGAAAGCAATTTAGATTTTCTAATGCTTTAGTTGAAAATAATGTTGGTGTGGGTCAATTTACGATGAGTAATGCATCTTCCATTAAGATGGTTTGGGATATTACGGATATTTACAATGTTAAAAAAATTGATAATACTCAAAGTACATTAACATTCAAATTGAATTTAGGGACACGTAGAAAATTTGTTGCTATTGATTTTTCTGATTTATATATTCCATCAAAGGAAGCTGTTACTCGAATTTCAAATCAAAATTTGAAAGGAACTGTTTTTTTGAATAATCAAGGTATCTTTCAAGATGTTGACTATTTGATAATTACACCAAGTTTTTTGACAGGACAAGCGGAAAGTTTAGCTAATTTTCATAGAAATTATTCCGGATTAAATACAAAAGTAATCACAACTGAGTCAATTTATTTAGAGTTTGGAGGTGGTAAACAAGACGTGGCGGCTATCAGAAATTTTGTAAAGTATGTTTACAACAATGCTTCTGTTCCATCAAAAAGAGTTAAATATTTGAATTTATTTGGTGATGCTTCTTATGATTATAAAAATAGGGTCAGAAATAATACTAATATTGTTCCTATTTTTCACGCATTTAATCCTTCAAGTTCTTTAGCAACAAATAATACAACAAATTTTTCACTTTTTTCATCTGTGATGTCTGATGACTTTTTTGTTTTATTAGATGATAATGAAGGTGATATGCAGAACTCTAATGATGGATTAGATTTAGCAGTTGGAAGAATGTTGGTTTCAACAGTAGAGCAGGCTGCTGAAATGGTCAATAAAGTATATGAATATCATGATGAAAAGTCTTATGGTAGATGGCGAAATAATTTAGTATATTATGCTGATGATCCAGATGTTTTTAAAACGGGTGATTGGGAATTGCAAAAAGATTTAAATCAATTAGCTGATCAAGTAACAACACAATATCCTTTTTTTAATACAAAGAAAATATGGACCGATGCTTATGTGCAGGAGGTAAATGCAGGAGGTCCTCGATATCCAATGGCTAAAAAAGATTTTATAGAATCTATTGGATTAGGGGCTTTGGTTTTAAATTACTATGGTCATGGTAATGAGGAGAGTTTTGCAATAGAACGAATTTTCGAAAAGTCGGATGCCCAAGCTTTGACTAATCGTTATAAATACCCTCTTTTTATAACAATTACTTGTGAGTTTACCAGGTTTGATGATCCAAATAGACCTACAGGTGGTGAGTATATGTATTGGAATAAGTCTGGAGGAGCAATCTCTCTATTAGCTACGACAAGGCAGATTAGTCAAAGTGTTGGTATTCAAATGAATGAGTATATATATACTCATTTGTTTGCCACAGAGAATAATCAGCATTTGGCTATTTCAGAAGTATTGAGACGTGCAAAAATCAGTACGTCTTCATCTAACAGAAGAGTGGTTTTTTATATTGGTGATCCAGCTTTAAAATTAGCTATTCCAAAACCTAAAGTAATTTTAACCAAATTAAATGATGAACCAATTGCCACAACTTCATTAACACTACAAGCTTTGTCTCTAGTAAAACTATCAGGAGAGGTAGTTGATCAGGCTAATAATTTGATGACAACATACAATGGTGATTTAGCAGTTCAAGTCTATGATAAAAATATATTGAGGACAACTTTGGATAATGATAATGTAGAGGTGATTCTAGGAAGTGCTTATTCGAAATTGAATTTCACTACTTTAGGAGAAGTTATATTTAGAGGTAATGCTACTGTTGTTAATGGAAAGTTTGAGTTTAGTTTTGTTGTTCCACAAGATATTCAGATTCCAGTTGGGAATGGAAGAGTTAGTTTTTATTCAAAAAGAAACCAGCCTTTGTTAGAAGATCAGGCAGGATATAATAGTCAGATTAAAGTGGGAGGTGTAAATTTAGCTGCACCGTCAGATACTACACCTCCTAAAGTTAGGTTGTACATGAATGATACTAATTTTGTTAGTGGAGGTATAACGAATAATTCGCCTATTTTCTTGGCTTTTCTAGAAGATGAACATGGTATAAATACTGCTAGTGGTATTGGTCATGATATAGTAGCTATATTAGATGGAAATGAAAACAATCCGTATATTTTAAATGATTATTTTGAAACTGAAAACAATAATTATAAAAAGGGTAAAGTGACTTATCCATTCAGGAATTTATCTCCTGGTTTACATACCATTTTTTTCAAGGCATGGGATGTCTATAATAACTTGATAACCGCTGAAATACAATTTATTGTCGTTGGTAGTGAAGAATTAGCCTTAACACATGTGTTAAATTATCCTAATCCGTTTGTGAATTACACTGAGTTTTGGTTTAATCATAATAGACCTTTTGAGCCTTTAGATGTTCAAGTTCAAATTTTAACTGTTACGGGAAAATTAGTGAAAACAATCAATCAAACAGTAATAAATGATGGATTTCTTTCTAGAGAAATAAAATGGGATGGAAGAGATGATTTTGGAGATAAAATAGGTAAAGGGGTTTATGTTTATAGATTGGTAGTAAAATCATCAACCACAGGAAAGAAAATTGAAAAAGTTGAAAAACTTGTAATACTATAATAAAATTGTATATTTGTTGGCTTACATAATACAAGCCAATTGCAAAAAATACATCTGATCACAAATTATTAATCTAAACAGATGAAGAAATTATTAAAATTAGTAACATTCTTAGTGGTTTTACAAACCGCAAATGCGCAGGATAGAGTAATTACTACCGGCGTTCCTTTTTTATTAATTGCTGCTGATGCTCGATCAGCTGGTATAGCAGACATGGGTGTGGCTTCTTCAGCTGATGCTTATTCACAACAATACAACCCTTCTAAGTTTGCTTTTTCGTCAAGAAAGCAAGGTTTTTCATTGAGTTATACTCCTTATTTAACCAGTATAGCAAACGACATTTCTCTTGGTCAAATAACTTACTATAACAGGATTAATGATCGTAGTGCTTTTGCAGGTAGTTTGAGATATTTTGGATTAGGTGATATTGAGTTAAGACAATCATATGACGATCCAGGGAGAACAGTTAATCCTAATGAATTAGCGTTGGATGGTTCTTATTCACTGAAGTTGAGTGAGACATTTTCTATGGGTGTTGCAGGAAGATATATTCGTTCTAATCTTAAAATTCCAGATGCTAATACCGATGCTAAAGCCGCTTCAACTTTCGCTGTTGATATATCAGGTTTCTTTCAATCAGAAGAAATTGCGTTTGATAATTTTAATGGTAGGTATCGCTTTGGATTTAACTTTCAAAACTTAGGTCCTAAAATTTCATATGATAATGATCAGTTGAATCAAAATTTCTTGCCTGCTAATATGAGATTGGGAGGGAGTTTTGATTTTATCTTCGATGAATATAATAAAGTTAGTGTAATAGGTGAAACAACTAAATTATTGGTGCCAACACCACAGGCTGTAACTGATTTAAATAACGATGGCGTAATTGATTCCAATGATACCGCAATTAATAATCAAAATTATAGAAAAATTGGTTGGGTTCAGGGGATTTTTAAATCTTTTGGTGATGCACCAGATGGTTTTAGCGAAGAGTTAAAAGAATTTACTTGGGCATTAGGTGCGGAATATTGGTATCAAGATTCATTTGCTTTAAGAACAGGGTATTTTAACGAAAGTGCAACAAAAGGCGCAAGAAAATATTTAACTCTAGGAGCTGGTTTTAAATATAATATTGTTAAGATTGATGTGTCCTATTTGTTTTCTGCATCAAAAGTTAAAAACCCATTAGAAAATACATTGAGATTCTCTTTAACATTTAATTTTGGAGATTCTTACGATGATTTTTAATGAACAGAAATAGAAAAGCTATAATCCAAATTCATTTTTTTTGAATTTGGATTTTTTTTCCCTTATAAAGAACTATTTTTTTAATAATGAAAGAAGTAAAAGTAGAAACAAAACTCAGTGTAATCGAGTCTATTGAAGAATTAACTTCAGCTGAAAAAGAGCTAATGTTAAAAGCTATTCAAGCTAGAGAAAAAGCTTATGCACCTTATTCTAGATTTCAAGTAGGTGCTGCCATTTTGTTGGATAATGGTTTGGTTCTAGAAGGATCAAATCAAGAAAATGCTGCTTATCCCTCGGGTTTGTGCGCTGAGCGCGTCGTTATTTTTTATGCTGGAGCAAATCACCCATCTAATAAAATTGAAAAATTATTCATTTCGGCTTCACCTATGGATAGAGAGTTGGAAACGCCAATACCTCCTTGTGGTGCATGTAGACAATCTATTGCTGAATATGAAGTCAAGCAAGACCAATCAATTGAAATCTATTTTATGGGTACAAAAGGACAAATATATAAATCAGATTCATTGAAAAATCTATTGCCTTTTATGTTTGATAAAGGTAGTCTATAACGTTTTCGTTAGAAAAAAATGTTATATTTTGATAAAAACACAAAAAATGCTGCTTTTAAATTTTTTCAATAAAAGTGTAAGTAGTATTTTTGTCGTTCGTAATTTATATAAAACAAAACTATTAAATTAAAACAAATGAAACCAATTACCAAAGAAGTATACCTAAAGTGGTATGAAGACATGCAGTTTTGGAGAAAATTTGAAGACAAATTAGCTGCTTTATATATTCAACAAAAAGTAAGAGGATTTCTTCATTTATATAATGGTCAAGAAGCGGTTTTAGCAGGTGCTTTACACGCTATGGATTTGTCTAAAGATAAAATGATAACTGCTTACAGAAACCACGTGCAGCCTATTGGTATGGGGGTTGATCCTAGAGCTGTAATGGCAGAATTATTAGGAAAAGCTACAGGTACTTCTAAAGGTTTAGGTGGTTCAATGCATATTTTTTCTAAAGAACATGGTTTTTACGGAGGTCATGGTATTGTTGGTGCACAAATCCCTGTAGGTGCTGGTATGGCATTTGCAGATAAATATTTTGAAACAGGTGGGGTAACATTAACCTATTTTGGTGATGGTGCTGCACGTCAAGGTTCTTTACATGAAGCTTTTAATATGGCGATGAACTGGAAATTACCAGTGGTTTTTATTTGTGAAAACAATGGTTATGCTATGGGTACTTCAGTAGAACGTACGGCTAATCATACGGATATTTGGAAATTAGGTTTAGGATATGAAATGCCTTGTGGACCAGTTGATGGAATGAATCCAATCAAAGTAGCAGAAGCAATGCATGAAGCAATGGAAAGAGCAAGACGCGGTGAAGGACCAACTTTCTTAGAAATGAAAACATACCGTTATAGAGGTCACTCTATGTCTGATGCGCAACATTACAGAACAAAAGAAGAGGTTGAAGAATACAAAAAAATCGACCCAATCACGCAAGTTTTAGATGTCATCAAAAGAGAAGGATATGCTTCTGATGAAGAAATTGAGGTAATTGATCAGCGAGTAGTTGATTTAGTTGCAGAATGTGAAAAATTTGCTGAAGAATCACCATTCCCAGATTTGTCTGTAATGTATGATGTTGTTTATGATCAAAAAGATTATCCATTTATACCACATAAATTATAATTAAAACTATGGCACAAATTATTACAATGCCCCGTTTAAGTGATACTATGACTGAAGGAGTTGTAGCGACATGGTTGAAAAAAGTGGGAGATACAATCAAATCGGGAGATATTTTAGCAGAAATTGAAACAGACAAAGCCACTATGGAATTCGAATCATTCTATGATGGTGTTTTATTACATATTGGAATACAAGAAGGACAATCAGCACCTGTTGACTCTTTATTGGCTATTATAGGTCAACAAGGGGAAGATATTACTGGATTATTAACAGGAGGGGAGGCTACAATTGAAACTAAACAAGTTGTTGCATCTCAAACAGAACAACCTGTTTCTTCTCCATCAGTTGAAATTCCAACTGGTGTCAAAGTAGTAACTATGCCTCGTTTGTCAGATACAATGACTACAGGAACGGTAGCAACTTGGTTGAAGAAAGTTGGTGATTCCATCAAGGAGGGCGATATTATTGCTGAAATTGAAACAGATAAGGCCACTATGGAATTTGAATCATTCAATGCAGGTACATTATTATATATAGGTGTTGAAGAAGGTGGCTCGGCTCCAGTAGATAGTATTCTGGCTATTTTAGGTCCAGAAGGTACTGATGTTAGTGGAGTAGTAGCTAATTTTAAAGCTGATGGTTCGCAAGAAACTCCAAAAACTGAATCTATTGTAGAAGTTAAAACTGAATCTATTGCTTTGTCAAATTCAATATCTACCTCGTCAAGTGGAAGAATTTTTGCTTCACCTTTAGCGAAAAAGATTGCTCAAGATAAAGGTATAAACCTAGCGCAAGTTAAAGGAACAGGTGAAAATGGTAGAATAACTAAGGCAGATGTAGAAGGGTTTAATCCAATTTCTGTAAGTCCAGCACAAGCAATTGCTGATGCTACATCTTCAGTTGCATCAGTTAAACCATTTGTCCCAGCAGGGGAAGTTTATCAAGAGGAAATCAAAAATTCGCAAATGCGTAAAACCATTGCGAGAAGATTGTCTGAATCTAAATTTACTGCTCCCCATTATTATTTAACTATCGAGTTAGATATGGATAATGCAATTGCGTCAAGAAATATGATTAATGGGTTACCTGATACTAAAGTTTCTTTTAATGACATGGTAATTAAAGCAAGTGCTATGGCGCTGAAAAAACATCCTCAAGTAAATTCTCAATGGAGAGAAGATGCTATGGTAATTAATCATCATGTAAATATTGGTGTTGCAGTAGCAGTTGAAGATGGGTTAGTGGTTCCGGTGTTAAAGTTCGCAGATCAAATGAGCTTGTCACAGATTGGAATATCAGTAAAAGATATGGCAGGAAGAGCCAAAAATAAAAAAATTCAACCGGCTGAAATGGAGGGAAGTACTTTTACCATTTCTAATTTAGGTATGTTTGGGATACAGTCTTTCACATCAATTATTAATCAGCCAAATTCAGCAATTTTATCTGTTGGTGCTATTGTAGAAAAACCAGTAGTTAAAAATGGTCAAATTGTTGTAGGTAATACAATGACTGTAACGTTGGCTTGTGATCATAGGACTGTAGATGGTGCTACTGGTGCTCAGTTTCTTCAAACGTTTAAAGCGTTTATGGAAAATCCTGTTACAATGTTAGCCTAATTTTTATACGAAATACTTGAAAAATCCTAAGGTTCATTCCTTGGGATTTTTTATTTTTACAAAAAAGAGTAATATGAAAAAAATAAGTTATCTTCTAGTTCTTCTGAGTTTTGTAGCATGTAAGAAAACTAAAAGTTCATCGTCAGTTGATCAAGTATTTCAGTATGCCAAGCCAACGGATGTAGCAAGTACATTAGCATTTTTAACTACCGATGAAAATATGGGTAGAGAGGCAGGTTCTAAAGAAATGCAAAAAGTAGTGACTTATTTAGAAGATGTGTTTAAGAAAAATGGAGTAAAGCCTTATTTTACTTCCTATAAAGATACCTTAACTAATTTTGAAAGGCCAACCTATAATATTGTTGGATTTATAGAAGGTAATGATCTAAAATTGAAAAATCAATTTGTTATTATTGGTGCGCATTACGACCACATAGGGAAGGTTAAAAATGCTGTGAATGGTGATGATATTGCTAATGGAGCTAATGACAATGCATCAGGTACTACTGCAGTTGCAGAAGTAGTTAAGTATTTTGCTGCTAATAGAACTAATAAAAGGAGTTTGCTTTTTGTTTTCTTTTCCGCTGAAGAAAAGGGTTTATTAGGCTCAAAACATTTAGCTGCTAAATTGAAAAAACAGGAGTTGGATTTATACTTTATGTTTAATTATGAAATGATTGGTGTGCCAATGGTTAATAAGGATATGTTACTTTACATAACAGGTTTTGGTAAAAGTAACATGGCTGCTAAAATGAATGAATATGCAGGGGAAAAGTTAATTGGTTATATACCAGTAGAAACTAAATATGGATTGTTTCGAGCATCTGATAATTATCCTTTTTACTATGAATTTGAAGTGCCATCACAGACTGTTTCTACATTTGATTTCGAAAATTTTGAATTTTATCATCAACCAGATGATGAGTTTGATAAAATGGACATAGCGCATATAACCAATGTAGTTAATAAAACAATTCCAATTTTGGAAAAAATGATAAATGCTTCAACTAAAGAAATTAAATTAAATGAAACAAAATAAACATGTAATCATAACCGGTACTTCTAGAGGTATAGGTTATGAAATGGCTTTGTATCTTGCAAATGAAGGTTGTCAGGTTTTAGCAATTTCTAGAAAAACACCTCAAGCATTAATTGAACATCAAAATATTTCTTGTCTGTCCGTTGATATTGCTAATTTTGATAATTTATATCATGTTGCTAATTTCATTGACACAGTTTGGGATAAAAAAGTTGATGTATTAATACATAATGCTGGAAGCTTGTTGCATAAACCCTTCACACAAATTAAGGCAGAAGAGTTTGAACACGTTTATAAAGTTAATGTTTTTGCAGTAGCTGAGTTGTCTAAATTGTGTATTCCTTATATGAATAAAGGGAGTCATGTGGTTACAATAAGCTCGATGGGAGGTATACAAGGGAGTGTCAAATTTGCTGGACTAGCAGCGTATAGTTCAAGTAAAGGAGCTGTTATAACCTTATCTGAATTGTTGGCCGAAGAATACAAGGAACAAGGTATTGCATTTAATGTGTTGGCCTTAGGAGCAGTTCAAACAGAAATGCTACAAGAGGCTTTTCCAGGTTACGAGGCGCCAATTTCAGCATTGGAAATGGCAAAATATATTGCTAATTTTTCATTAACAGGAAATCAATATTTTAACGGAAAGGTTTTACAAGTAAGTTCAACAACGCCCTAATGGAAACCGTTTTGTTAAAATACTTGCCCGAACATGCTGTGTATCCTTGTTTTGAACTAATCAAAGCGAATCATGTTCATTTGAAAATTGTGAATGAACGACAAACACGGCATGGAGATTACAGACGACGACCAGACGGTTCGCATCAAATTACAGTAAATGCAAGTTTGAATAAATACCGCTTTTTAATCACCTTAATTCATGAAATAGCTCATCTCTTGACATTCGAAAAGTATGGGCGAACAATTTTACCTCATGGCGCAGAATGGAAGCATACATTTCAACATTTAATGGTACCTTTTATCAGACCAGAAATTTTTCCTCACACGCTGTTACCTTTGTTAGCAAGGCATTTTAAAAATCCTAGAGCAAGTAGTGATACTGATTCAACTCTAGCGCTTGCATTAAAGCAATTTGATGAGCGAAATACAGAGAAAAATTATATCTTTGAAATTCCTTATGGGAGCAAGTTCAGGGTTAATAATGGAAAGGTTTTTAAAAAAATAGCACTAAGGGTGAAAAGATATGAATGTATCGAAGTCCTTACAGGTCGTATTTTTTTATTTCAACCTAATGCTGAAGTTGAGTTAATTGCTGAGTAAAAATTTTGAAAATTAAAGTCATGAATAAAAATTATTATGCTATTGTGATGGCTGGTGGAGTGGGTTCTCGATTTTGGCCTGTGAGTACGGTTGATTTTCCAAAACAATTCCACGATATGTTAGGTACTGGTGAGACACTAATTCAAAAAACGGTAAGTCGTTTAACTCAAATAGTTCCTCAAGAGAATATTTTGATTTTAACTAATGAAAGATATAGTGAAATTACACTTGAACAATTGTCTTTTATAAAACCTGAGCAAATTGTTTTAGAGCCCGCAATGAGAAATACGGCGCCTTGTATTTTATATGCTTCAATGAAAATTAAAAAAATGAATCCGAATGCAATTGTGGTTGTAGCACCAAGTGATCATTGGATTGAGGATGAAGTACAATTTGTTGCTAATTTAGAACGTTCATTCCAATATTGTGAACATAAAGATTCTTTGATGACTATTGGGATTCTACCAACTTTTCCAAATACGGGATACGGTTATATTGAATATGATAAATTAGATGTGCGTCCTATTAAACAAGTTGTTCAATTTAGAGAAAAACCAGATTATGCTACAGCTAGAAAGTTTATACAAAGTCGTAACTTTTTATGGAATGCAGGTATATTTGTTTGGAATGTAAATGCTGTTTTAAAGGCTTATGAAATGTATAATCCAGCCATGTATCAGTTATTCGATTCTGGATATCATTTTTACAATACTCCTGATGAAAGAAATTTTATTTCAACACAGTATCCAAAAGCAGAAAATATTTCAGTTGATTATGCTATTTTAGAAAAAGCAGATAATGTGTTTGTGCTTCCTGCTACATTTGATTGGAATGATTTAGGTACATGGGGTTCATTACATGAAAAGTTAGAAAAAGATGCAAATAATAATGCTGTGATCAATGCTACTGTAGTGTTGGAAAATGCATCAGATAATATTATTAGAACGTCTGGTAAAAAATTAGTTGTTATTGATGGAATTTCCAATTTTATAATTGTAGATAAAGATGATGTTTTATTGATCTATCCAAAAGAGAAAGAACAAGATATAAAGAAAATTGTTGAAAAAATTAATACATAAAAAATGCGGTTTAAAGCCGCATTTTTTGTTTCAATATAACGTGCTAAATTGATGGGGGTAAATCTGCCTCATTTTCTTTGTTAATATCGACATGAGTTTCAGATGGAGTCTCGTCCTTAGAAATTACCTTTTCTGCATTGTTTTTTTCTTCCTTAAAATGCTCTATTTTAGTCTCTATTTCTTCTACAGCATGACTTAATTTCTCCTTAGCAACTTGTGTTTTTTCTTCTACCCAATCTGTTACTTCTGCAATTTTGTCTTTGGTATCATCTACAAATTGACTAACTTTCTCATGAACATGCATTTCTTCTAGCTTTTCAGATAGGCTTTCTGTAACATGTTCAACTTTTTCCTTAACTTCATGAGCGATTTCTGAGGCTTTATCCATTGCTTGATCAGTCAATTCTGTGACATTTTCAGAGGCTTCCTCGGCTGTTTTTTTTGCTTTTCCAAATAATGAATTGAAAAAATTTGATAATCCCATAATTGTTTGCTTTAATTGTTAGTGATTTTTATCAAATTTAAGAAATTTCTGTTTTAATTAGAAGTGAAATAAATGTAAAATTAATGAATTCGTAAAAATTTAAATATTTTCTTTTCGGTGCAATTAGTTATATTTGCCAAAAACCAACCTTTATGTTAGCGTTAAATATAAAAAACGAAACTTCAAGATTAAGAGCAGTTATTTTAGGTACAGCTGTGAGTAATGGTCCTACACCAACAATTGAGGAGGCTTATGATCCTAAATCGTTAGAGCATATCAAAGCTGGGACATATCCTATTGAGACTGATATGGTAAAAGAAATGGAGGCCTTTTATCAAGTGTTTCAAAAATATGATGTCAAAGTATATCGACCAGAAATTATCGAAAATTACAACCAAATTTTTTCACGAGATATTGGTTTTGTCATCGAAGATGTTTTTATCAAAGCCAATATCCTTCCTGATAGAGAAAGAGAATTAGAGGCAATTCAATATGTAATAGATCAAATGGATCCTAATAAAGTAGTGCGTCCACCTGATGAGGTACATATAGAAGGCGGAGATGTAATGCCTTGGAATGATTATATTTTTATAGGTACATATAAAGGTTCTGATTACAAAGATTACATAACTGCAAGAACGAATATGGAAGGTGTTGAGTTTATAAAACAATTGTTTCCTGATAAAATTGTAAAAGAATTTGATTTGGTAAAATCAAAGATTGAACCAAGAGACAATGCGCTACATTTAGATTGCTGTTTTCAACCTGTAGGGACTAATAAAGGAATTATTTATAAAAGTGGATTTAGAGAAGAAGCGGATTATTTGTTTTTGGTAAATCTTTTTGGTAAAGAGAACTTATTTCATGTTGAGCGAGAGGAAATGTATCATATGAATTCTAATGTTTTTTCTATTGCTCCAGATGTAGTTGTTTCTGAAAAAAACTTTACTAGATTAAATACTTGGTTAAGAGAACAAGGGTTTATAGTTGAGGAGGTTCCTTATGCAGAAATAGCAAAGCAAGAGGGATTGTTGAGATGTTCAACATTACCTTTGATTAGAGATTAATGCTGAAAAATTTTAAAAAAAGATGAGACAAACGACAAACACAATACTTATGATTCGTCCCATAGCTTTTAGGATGAATGAACAAACAGCTGTTAATAATTATTATCAAAAAGTATTAGATGATTTAACACCTGAAACCGTAAATTTCAAAGCTCAGCAAGAATTTGACGTATATGTAGAAAAACTTCGAAGTGTTGGCATTCAGGTGATTGTTATTCAAGATACAAAAGAACCAGATACGCCAGATAGTTTATTTCCTAACAACTGGATTTCATTTCATGAAACAGGAGATGTAGTTTTGTATCCTATGTTTGCTGAAAATAGGAGATTGGAACGAAGAGAAGATCTTTTAGATACTATCGAAGAAGCTGGTTTTGAGATTACAGAAATTATGGATTATACTTCTGCTGAAGAGGATAATATTTTCTTAGAAGGTACTGGTAGTATTATTTTAGATCGAGAAAATAATAAAGCTTATTGTGCTTTATCACCAAGAGCAGATGAAGAATTGTTTATTGAGTTTTGTGAAGATTTTGACATGAGTCCCGTTATTTTTGAAGCTTTTCAAACAGTCAATAACGAAAGAAAACATATTTATCACACTAATGTAATGATGTGTATTGCTGAAACCTTTGCAGTTATTTGCGCAGATTGTATAGATGATAAACAAGAGCGAAAAATGGTGTTGGAAAATCTTAAATCAGATGGTAAAGAAATTATTTTAATTACAGAGGAGCAAGTAAATAATTTTGCTGGAAATATGCTGCAAGTTCGTGGAGCAGATGATAAACGATATTTGGTAATGAGTAATTCAGCTTATCAATCGTTAACAAAAGAGCAAATAACTAAAATTGAAAAGCATTGTGAAATTTTACATGCCAGTTTAGATATTATAGAAGCGTGTGGTGGAGGAAGTGCCAGATGTATGATGGCTGAAGTATTTTTACCCACTTCGAATGCTGAATAAAAAAATCAAAATATAAGAGTTAAACCTTAATTGGAATATAGTCATGCCTCAAAAGTAAAGTGTTTTGGGGCATGTTTTATTTTGTATTGGTTTAAATACCTCTAATTATCGATAAAACGGCACTAATAATATATTGAATTCCAATAGCAATTGTTAAAAATCCAATTATTCTAGAAATGGCTACAATACCAGAAGATCCTAAGATGTTAGCTAAATAATGAGCACTTCTCAGAATAATGAAAATCAAGATTGCAACGGCTAACATGGCACTAATAGCACTAATAATTTCTACAGTAGTAATCATATTGTTAGAAGTTTCCAACTCTTTATAATAGGCTATTAACAATGAAATCGAACCAGGTCCAGCTAGCATTGGCATAGCTAAAGGTGTCAGTGCAATATGTTGGCGCTCTTGAATCTCTTTTTCAACTTTTTTGTTAATCCCTTTATTTTTACTAAACTTCCCATTTAAAAGTGAAAATCCAGAGTTGGTAATGATAATTCCTCCCGCAATTCGCAATGCGTTTATAGTAATACCAAAAAAAGTTAAAACATATTGTCCAATAAAAAAGGAGATTAAAAGGATGATACACACATTAATAGAAGCCGTTAGCGCAACATTACTTCGCTCATTTTTGGTATATCCTTGAGTCAATCCAACGAAAATTGGTATCGTACCTATAGGGTTTAATACAGAAAATAAGGCAACTGCTAAGTAAATGAAATTTTCCATTGTTTTTTTTGTAAAAGTATCTGCTTATCCAAATATAAAACTTAAATTACAATTAAATAAATGTAAATTAAAAAAGATTTAGTAATTTTAGAAAAAGATTGTTAAAGATGAAAACATTAGTAATTGGTGCTACCACAAATAAAGAACGATATGCTTATAAAGCTATTCATAGCTTAATAGATAAAAGTCATCAAGTTGTTGCCATTGGGTCAAAACCAGGTATGGCTTTGGATGTAACTATTGAAACAGAAAAAAAACCTTTTAAGGGAGTGGATACGGTTACATTATATATAAATCCCAAGGTTCAAGAAAATTATTACAAATACATAGTTTCGCTAAAACCAAGAAGAGTCATTTTTAATCCGGGAACTGAAAATCCAGAATTTTACGCTATTCTGGAGCAAAACCATATTCAATATGAAACGGCTTGTACACTTGTATTGTTAGCAACTAATCAATATTAATTTTTCTTTTGCTAATAATTAATAAACCAATAAAGGTTATTAATCCGTTTACTATAATTAATTCATTATCAAAGACGTAATTGCCAAATAAAACAGTTGAATTTTTACTAATCAAAAACGTTGCTAATGGAGATAAAAAACAAATGTAAGGGACAAATTTGTCTTTTACATCTTTGTTTTTAACAAGTAGTCCAAATGAAAATAATCCAAGAAGAGGGCCATAAGTATAACTTGCAAGTACAAAAATCATAGT
This sequence comes from uncultured Flavobacterium sp., assembly GCA_964398425.1. Taxonomy (GTDB): domain Bacteria; phylum Bacteroidota; class Bacteroidia; order Flavobacteriales; family Flavobacteriaceae; genus Flavobacterium. The sequence continues at coordinate 14,288 of CAYNNB010000011.1, read as the reverse complement.
AACAACGGATTGATCGTTAATAGACTTAAAAAGAATAATCACCAAAAATAAAATAAATGAAAAAGCTAGATGGACTAAATGTCTGGTTTTAATCGTTGCTTTGGTTTCTTGTTTTTTTTCCATTCCTAAAAAATCAATGCAAAAAGATGTGGTTAATGCAGTTAACGCAGAATCAGTTGTAGCAAAAGTTGCAGCTGTAAGCCCAAGTAAAAAAACAACAGCAGGAACCAATGAAAAATGATTAAAAGCAATTTCTGGGAATAAATAATCTGTTCGAGTGATACTTTTCCCATTTACTAATTCTGTAGGAACTTCAATACCATTTTTAGTAGCATAAAGGTAAAGTAGAGCACCAACGCTTAAGAAAAATAAGTTAATTACAACAAAAATACCTGTAAAAGTAAACATATTTTTTTGAGCTTCTTTAATGTTTTTACAGCTTAAATTTTTTTGCATAAGATCTTGGTCAAGTCCTACCATAGTAATTGTTACAAACATTCCTCCTAAGATTTGTTTTGCAAAATGAAATTTATTGGTCATAAAGTTTTCAAAGAAAAAGATTTTAGAATAGGAACTGTTTTTTATTGTTTCAAAAGCGTCTACTATTCCTAGATTCAAATGGTTACAAATGAAATAGATGGTAAAAAAAACTGAACCCACTAAAAAGAAAGTTTGTAACGTATCTGTCACAATAATAGTTTTAAGACCTCCTTTGTATGTGTAAGCAAATATTAATCCTAAACTTAAAAGCACGGTAAAAGCAAAAGGTATTTTAAAAAAATCAAAGACAAAATGTTGCAAGACGATAACTACTAAATACAATCTAAAGGCAGAACCAATAGTTCTACTTAATAAAAAAATGAATGAGGCTGTTTTGTAACTATAATAGCCTAGCCGTTGTTCAATATATCCATAAATGGAGGTTAAATTCATACGGTAATACAAAGGGAGTAATACAGTAGCAACTATAATAAATCCAATCGCATTTCCAATAACAAACTGAAAGTATTTGAACTGTTGTCCAGCTTCAGCGCCCACTTCTCCAGGTACAGATATAAAAGTGACTCCAGATAGTGCGGTTCCAATCATTCCAAAAGCAACCAAATACCATGGAGATTGTTTATTGGCTTTAAAAAAAGAAGCGTTGCTGCTTCCGTCTTTTCGACTCATATAAGTAGAAAGCGCAAATAAAACAATGAAATATGAAATAAAAAAAGCTAGTATGGTTACAGGTTGCATATCAAAATATTTTTTACAAAAATAGAAGAATAATATTATTCATTAATATATTTAGTTAAATTTGATAAGTCAATAAAAAAATCTCATATTATAATAAGGTAGTAAAAAAAGCATCTGAGCAATCCTATATTATGGTCACCTCACTTTACTAGTTAAATACTAAAGATAAGTTTGGTAAATAAGCAAGAAAAGCTATATTGTCTGAAAAAATTAGTAAATAATGTAGGATGAAAAAAAAGTATAAAACCTATCTGTTTTTTCAGGTAGGTTTTACTTTTTTAGTACATTTGCGTTATGGAATTTTCGTCAAAATTACTTGAGAATGCGGTGAATGAAGTTGCGATGTTGCCAGGAATTGGTAAAAGAACAGCGCTTCGTTTGGTTTTACACTTATTAAAGCAACCGAATGAACAAACATTTCATTTGACAGAAGCATTGTTACACATGAGAAGCGAAATAAAGTTCTGCAAATCTTGTCATAATATTTCAGATGTAGATACGTGTGAAATTTGTAATAATGAAACCAGAGATAAGCATGTTATTTGTGTGGTAGAAGATGTTCGTGATGTGATGGCTATTGAGAATACAAATATTTTTAAAGGAGTATATCATGTATTAGGTGGTAAGATTTCTCCTATTGATGGAATTGGACCAAGTCAATTGCAAATAACTTCGTTAATTGATAAAATAAAAAAAGGAAAAGTAGAAGAACTGATTTTTGCATTAAGTTCAACAATGGAAGGGGATACGACTAATTTTTATATTTACAAACAAATTAAGGATTTGGATATTAAAATTTCAACTATTGCTAGGGGAATTGCTGTGGGAGATGAATTAGAATATGCTGATGAAGTAACACTTGGTAGAAGTTTATTACATAGAATTCCTTTTGAAAAAGCTATTAAACAACTTTAAACAAAATTAAAATAAAAAAAGTAGTAATTTTACTTTTGAAAATATAAGCTAATAACATTAAAAAATCAAACGAAAGAGATGGTTAAAAATATTTGTTGTATTGGAGCAGGATATGTTGGTGGGCCAACAATGGCGGTGATTGCTCAAAGATGTCCACATATTAAAGTAACAGTTGTGGATTTGAACGAGAAAAGAATAGCAGCCTGGAATGATCCAGATGTAAACAAAATACCCATTTATGAGCCTGGATTAAGTCAAGTAGTTGCTGAAGCTAGAGGTAGAAATTTATTTTTTTCTACAGAGGTAGATCAAGCGATTGATGAGGCCGATATGATTTTTATTTCAGTTAACACTCCTACTAAAACTTACGGAATAGGTAAAGGTATGGCTGCTGATTTGAAACATATTGAGTTATGTGCCCGTCAAATTGCTAGAGTAGCAAAGAATGATAAAATTGTAGTTGAAAAATCCACACTACCAGTAAGAACGGCAAGTGCTATTAAGGATATTTTGGATAATACAGGGAATGGAGTGCAATTTCAAATTTTATCAAATCCAGAATTTTTAGCAGAAGGAACAGCAATTGAGGATTTATTTGCCCCTGATAGAGTTTTGATAGGTGGAGATACAACAACTGAAGGGCAAAAAGCAATACAGCAATTAGTTGATGTTTATGCAAATTGGGTGCCTAAAGATCGAATTTTGACGACAAATGTTTGGTCTTCAGAATTATCAAAATTGACAGCCAATGCTTTTTTGGCTCAACGTGTTTCCTCAATTAATGCGCTAAGTGAACTTTGTGAAAAAACGGGAGCTAATGTGAATGAAGTGGCTAAAGCTATTGGTTTAGATAGTCGAATTGGTCCCAAGTTTTTAAAGGCTTCTGTTGGTTTTGGAGGTTCATGTTTTCAAAAAGATATACTTAATCTTGTATATATAGCTAAATCCTATGGATTACATGAAGTAGCTGATTATTGGGAGCAAGTGATTATTATGAATGACCATCAAAAAAGAAGATTTGCCAAAAACATAATTAGTACATTATATAATACTGTTTCAGGTAAGAAAATAGCTTTTTTAGGTTGGGCTTTTAAAAAGGATACTAATGATACAAGAGAATCGGCAGCGATATATGTTGCAGATGATTTGTTAAATGAGCAAGCGGAAATTGTAGTTTTTGATCCAAAAGTTGAACAAGAGCAAATCCAATTTGATTTGAATTATTTAAATACAAGAACAGAAGAGGAGAATAAAAATGCTGTAAAATCAGTTGGAAATCCATATGAGGCATGTAAGAATGCTCATGCAATAGCCATACTTACAGAATGGGATGAATTCAAATCATATGATTGGAAGCAGATTTATGATAATATGCTTAAACCAGCCTTTGTTTTCGATGGAAGAAATATTTTGGATAAAAAGGCATTAGAAGATATTGGATTTAAATACCACGGAATTGGTGTAAACGAAATTTAAAATTTTCGAAATTAATAATTAGGACAACCAAAGCATCTTCTTGCTTCAATATCAAATTGGTAGACTAGGCCTAACTCAAAAATACCGCCTGTTCTACCAATTTTTGTTGTATTTAAATCATATGAAAAACCAACTTTAAAATGTTCATATTGTAATCCACTAAAAAAGTTAACAGACGTTATTAAATGACTTGCATCTGTTCTTCTAACTGGATTAGCGCTTAAACTTGATCCAATTGTAAATTGATTAAAAATAAGTGAACTTGCTAGATCAAGTCTATTATAAGCGCCTTGATTCATAAAATTTCCAGTAATTAACATCTTTGTTTCAAATGGTAGAAAAGTAGTACTTATAAAGTCAGATATTTTGAACTCATAACCAGTTGAAATAGAATAAAACATGTCTAAAGGAATATTTCCTTCTGCTGCCATTGATATATTAGGTTTATTCAAATGCTTTATTGAACAACCTATCCAATAAGCTTCATTGTAAAACAATAATCCTGTAGAAATATCTAAAAATTGAATTCTATTATTTATTTGAAGTGGATCAATACTAGTTGGTGAAATAGTCTCATTTGAAATATTAATTTGATCTCTTAATAACACATTCTGAAAACCATAACTTTTACTACCATAGCCTACTTCAATTCCTGGCCTAAAACTCCATTCATAATCTAATTCTACAAGATAAGAATAGCTCGCGTTAGCTTGAATAAAATTATAACCTGTAAAATTTTCACGATGATTTAAAAAATTTACACCTAGACCACTTTTACTTTTTTCTAACCAAGTGCTTACATAGGCATAATCGGTATCAACTTTAAAATCTAAACTAGTCCATTGAGAACGATGTATAAGACCAGCACTAGTGGTTTCTAAAAATCCAGTAAAACTCGGGTTTTTAGACTCTGGAACTAAAAAAAATTGAGTAAAAATTGGATCTTGAGCACATGCTATAATTGGGCTAAAAAAAACAATAATAAAAAATTTAATAATTTTCATGTACACTTCTTTATTTGATTAAGACAAAAGGACCATTTTGTTCAATTTTTTTATTATAGAAAGTAGTAGCTGTAAACTTGTAAAAATAATTGCCATTTTCTGCAGCAATTGAATTTATTTTGCCATCCCATCCAGCAATATTTTCTCCTTTTTCAGAATATATCATGTTACCCCAACTATCATAAATAGACAGCTCTAGATTATTGAGCCCTTCAAAAGCAGGAACAAAGAGATCATTAATTTGATCACCATTGGCTGTAAATCCTGTAGGCATAATTAATTTGTAGCCTTTTGTGATAGTTATTGTAGTACTAAATTCATCTGAACAACCAAAGGCATAATTTACATGTAAGGTTATTGTGTAAGTACCTTCACTTAAATAGATATGACTTGGATGAAGTTCAGTTGAAAATTGACCATCACCAAAATTCCAATTTACATTAATAATGTCACCTTGAGATAAGTTTGTAAATAAAACAGGGTCTTCAATGGAGTATTGACCAAAGTGAATTAATGAATATGAACTAGACGTAAAAGTGGCATTACCAAAAATGGGATTTGTAATTAAATAACTACTGCTGTTGGAACAACCTCTAGAATCAGTAACAGTTGCAGTTATTAATCCGTTTTGATTTGTGCTCATATGTTCTTGATAAGTACCAGAAACAGTTCCATTGGACCAGTTAATTTGATAAGGAGGCACACCTCCTTGAACATGTCCTTCAAAGTGATGAATAACTTGACCTGACTGACAATTTACATCTGTATTAACGCTTAAAGTAAGTACTAAAGGAGCAGGTCTAAAAACGGCATATTGGCCTTGTATTATACAGCCTCTAGAATCTGTTACAGTAACGGCATAATTTCCATTAGTAATTCCAGTTAAATCTTCGGTTGTGGAGCCATTTGACCAATTAATGATGTATGGAGGACTTCCACCTGAAATAACCAAGTCAATAGCCCCTTGATTGCTTGTGTTACAATTTAAATCGTTTTGTACGATACCATTCAGTTGAAGAGGTTGAGGTTCTGTAATAGTAAAAGTTCTAATAATGGGACATGACGATAAGTCTGTAATAGTTACGGTATAACTTCCTGGGCCTAAATTGTTTCTAATGGCTCCAGAAATACTGCCATCATTCCAAACTATCGAAACGGGGGCTTGGCCACCTACTAATCCTAGATTTATACTTCCATTATGAGCTCCAAAACAAGTGATTTGATTAATAACTGGTTGGATGGTAAAGACAGGTAAATCAGAAATAGTATGTTGTATGGTTTTACTACAGCCTTGCGCATCTGTTATAATAATTGTATAAACGCCAGGTCCTAAATTGTTTTGAAACGCACCTGTCCCAAAATTACTCCATTGAATAGTATATGGTGTTACTCCACCAGATATGGTTAATAAAATGCTTGCATCATTGGCTCCATAGCAACTTATGGCTGTTGCGGTCAAAGTTGCATCGAGTTGTGTTGGTTGATTTATAACTATAGGTATAAGCTTAATTCCACCATTAGCATCTGTAATTTTAACTGTATAATTTCCCGCAATTAAATTAGAGAAAATAGGATTTAGAATTGTAGCATTTGACAAGGTTTGAATGACAGAACTATTCAACAATAGTTCATAGGTATAAGGACTCACGGATTCTTGATCAATTAAAATTCCTAATTGTCCATTATTACCTCCAAAACAAGATACTGCTTGTAATGCTGTTGAGTTAATACTTGCTTGCAATTCGTTAGGTTGTGTCAAAACAAAATTTAGTATAATAGGAGGGCAAATTCCATCTGAAAGGGTTACTGAATAGTTGCCTGCAGCTAAATTTGATATGTCTTCAGTTGTAGCATTGAATCCATTAGGTCCAACCCATTGATAAGTGTAATTGCTTGACCCACCTGATGTAGTTAATTGAATAAAACCGTTATTGTATCCGAATACACTTATTTGGTATCCTGAATAATTCGAAATGATTGAGGAAACTAAAATACTTGGATTAACAGTTATTTCATAAATGCTTTCAAGGCCAGTACATGAGTATCCTGCATTTTCATAGGTAGCCTGAACATGATAAATAATAGTTAATGGGTTAGACGTAGTATTAGTTAATGTTTGACTAGGAAGATTGCCTACTCCACTAAATAAAGCACCTGTAATACCAATAGGTACATCAGCTGTCCATGTATATTGATAGGTTCCAGGTATACTAGAGCTAAATAAAACAGCAGATGAGTTACTAGAATTACAAAGCACCTGATTAGATATACTAAACAAAACATCAGGCTTCGGTAATAGGGTAATAGTTAGGGTAAATGGACTGCCATTACAATTATTATAAGAAGGTATTATAGTATAAATAAGTGTTTGAACGGATGAGCTAGTGTTTAATAAAGTTTGATTTATAGAACTACCACTTCCATTAAAAGCTCCTGAGACAAATGGATTAGTTGAAATAGTCCAAGTATAAACTGTTCCAAAGGGAACAACTGTGTTAATGTCTGGGGTTCCGTTAATTGCAAAATAATCAAAACTTTGACCACTACACAATAATAAACTGGTACTTGAAATTTGAGGTTTAGGTAAAACGGTTATTTCATAAGTATATTCTTGACCTGGGCAAGCATTTTGATCTAGGGTATTGGCATAAGCATGGTAGATTACTGAGATAGGGGTATTGGTATTGTTGATTAATTGTTGAGAAGGAATAATTTGAGCACCATTGCTGGCAACACCTTGTATCCCTATGGGATTTGAAGATGTCCATTGAAATTGAACATTTGAAGCACTACTGCTTAGTTCAACAATTGAAGAATTGCTTCCTGAGCATATGGTTTGACTTCCTAATGAGAAAATAACGTTAGGACTTGGTGAAACAGAAATTTGAAATGTTTCAGAAGGCCCGCTGCAATTATAACCATTATAACTAAATATTGGTGTAACAACTACGGTGCTTGTAACAACACTTTGAGTTAGGTTTATGGCTGTAAAAGAGGGAATGTTACCTGATCCACTAGAACCTAAACCTATAGAACTATTACTATTAGTCCAATTATAAGTAGTTGTTCCTATATTGTTTAGACTTGAAAAGGTTATAGCGGATGTTGATTGTGCATTACAAACGATTTGATTTGGAATTGGATTGACCTGACCTTTTGGGTTTATAGTTATTGTGAATTGAATAGGGGAGCCAACACAACTTTGATTGTTATAATTGTAAGTTGGAATAACGGAAATGGTTCCAGAAATTGGTGTTGTAGTATTATTTTGCCCTATAAATTGGAGGAAATCACCTGTTCCTGAAGTTCCAAGTCCAATGTTAGGATTATCATTATTCCAAAGAAAACTTGTTGTGCCTTGCAAGTTAGGACTTGAAAATGAAAAATTGACAGAGGTTCCAGAGCAAACAGTTTGGTCAGAAATAGTGTTAATCAATACTTTTGGTAGAACAGTAATAGTAAATGTTGTTGGTGATCCAGAACAACTAAAATTGTTGTATGTGTAGATAGGTGTGATTGTTAGAGTTGCGAGAATTGGCTGTAAACTATTGTTGGTACTAATGAATGATGGAATTGGACCTACTCCAGAACTTGCTAAACCAATAGAAGGGTTATTGTTATTCCAATGATAGACAACATCACCAACTGTTGCGTTTGAAGTAAATGAAATTGTATTGGTTGTTGTTTGGTCACAAATGATTAAATTAGGGAGTGGAGTTACTTCTATTTTAGGATAGATAGTCAAACTGAAAACTTCATTGGAACCAGAGCAGGTAACGCCATTTAAGGTATAAAAAGGAGTCACAGTAACCATTGCTGTTATTGGTAAATTAGAATTGTTTATTGGTATAAAACTTGGTATTGCACCAGTTCCGTTACTTGGTAGGCCTAATGAATTTTGATCTATACTCCAATTGTAAGTTGTAGTTCCACCTGTAGTATTGGTTGAAAAATATATAGGTGTCGTTGATGTTTGGTTACAAACTGTAATTGGATTTATTTCATTTACCTGTGCTTCAGGTAATATTGTAATGGTGAATGACATTGAATTACCAGTGCAATTTATTCCATTATAGATATAGGTAGGGGTTACATTTATAATAGCTACCAAAGGAGCATTGGTTGTATTTGTCGTAACAAAACTTGGAATAAAGCCTGTTCCACCTGAGGCTAAACCGATGGATGGATTGTTATTGCTCCATTCATAACTTGTGGTACCTAAAGTATTATTTGTGCTAAAAGAAAAAACAGGTGTGTTGGTGTTTTTGCATGTAGTAAATGCTGGTAAATTATTCACCTGTGCCGATGGTAGAACTGTAATCGTAAAATTGACAGGTGTTCCTTGGCAATTGGTGATGCCTGAATTATTAATTGGTGTTACAGTAATTGTACTCGTAATTGGAGTCAAAGTAGTATTTTGGGCTGTAAAATTCAAGTATCCAGTTCCACTTGAGGGTAATCCAATAAGGGTGTTAGAATTGTTCCAAGAGTATCCTGTTGTATCAGTGCCAGTGAAAATAACATTGTTTACCAATTCTCCATTACAAACGACTAACGAGCTAATTGGGTTTAAGATTGGCCTTGGTAGTACATTAATTTCTATGCTTTGTGAGGCTGGGTCACATGGTCCAACAGGGTCATTTGTAGTTAAAGTTAGTGTAATCGATCCTGTATAATCAATTGGAGGGGTAAAATTACTATTAAGTTGATTTGGATTAGAAAATGTTCCTCCGTTTGATGAGGTCCAAACAGCTGACGAAGCAGCGCCACCAATAGTTCCGTTCAGTAAAATAGTTGAGTTTTTACACAATGGAGGATAATTACCAACAGCAACAGTGGCTTCAGTGTTGAAAATAGTTGAGAAGCTTGATGAGATAGGTTGACAAGGTAATGTAGGATTGTCAGAAGTTAGTGTAAAAGTTATTGAGCCTATATAGTTTACAGGTGGTGTATATGTTGCATTTAATGTTGTAGAACTGGGTGAAAAAGTTCCGCCATTGACAGATGCGGTCCAACTACCAGTAGTAACACCTCCGGTTATTGAACCATTTAATTGAATAGTTGTATTTACGCAGGTTGCAGATATTCCTGACGCACTTAAATTTACCTTTGGTAGTACAGTTACGCTGCTAGAGTAACTATTACTACCACATTCATTACTAATTGTTAGTGTATAATTATAAGTACCAGGTGTATTAAAAGTTAATGTAGGAGTTGGGTCATTTATGCTTGATATAGTACTTGGAGGATTACTTCCAAAGTCCCAATGAAAGGAAACGGGATTTGTTGCGTAGCAATTAAATACTGTTGGGTTTAGTTGAAGTTGTGATCCTTCACAAATTGTTGTTGGATTTACATTTGTTGTTGGTTTTCCTTTTACGGTTATAGTTTTTGTTTCTGTATCAGCTGTACAAAGCGATCCGAATGTTGGATTGTTTAAAGATGTTGTTAAACTAACAGTATAGATTCCTGGCGAGTTAAAAGTAATTTGTGGAGAAGTAGACGTATTGTTGCTATTGACGAATGTCCAATCATTAGCTATGTAGTTTGGACAATTTAATGAATTACTGGAGCTAATATTCCACAGATAATTGTTTGTATTCGTGCACCCTACATCACTTGATTGATTGATTAATTGAATTGCTGCTGGAGCACATATTGAAAATGAGTTTGTTGTAAAATCAGCAGTCACTTTTGGATTAACGCATATATTTTGCGATATGGAACTTATTCCACAAGCGTTTGATCCTGTGTAAAGTGTTATAGTATAATTTCCTGGAGTTAGAAAAGTTATATTAATTACACTTGCAGCAGAAGGTAACCAAGCTCCAGGGTTGTTGCTTTGTGCATTGTTATAACCAAGATTTTGTGCAGTAGCTATATATGGATTGCTGTTAATGAACCCTGTCGAATTAACAGGAATGCTTCCTCCTGGGCCTGTTATAACCCAATATCTTTTATAACTTTGTGTACAAATATAATTTGGAGGACCGCCTATATTATAACCTCCTTGTGTTGTGTCAGTCATTGTTACTGTAGTTCCTTCGCAAATATTATCATTTATTGGATTTCTACTAAAGTTAGCTACTGGGGCAGATTGTATATTTATTGGTCCTACTGCGTTTGTACTATTCCCACATGGATTGGTTATTGTTATAGATGCTTGATAGGAATTTGGGTAATTTGTATTATTAATGTTAGAGTTTGTTCCGCAAGAAGTATTTAAAAATTGATGAGTTATTGTTGTAGGAGGTGGGTGATTAAATGTTATAGGTGGTGTTCCATCATTTACTTGAAAAATATATTGTGTTCCAGGAGTGTTTTGTGCTCCATAAAGCAAATTATAGGTTACACTTCCAGGGTTGCATAAAGTTGGTATACCTATGGCACTTATAGTTGCTGTAGGTATAGAACCAATATATAGATAATATGTTTTTTGACTAGTACATTCACTAGTATTTTGGATAGTATATGTTAAAGTATAATATCCTGCTGATGAATAAAAATGAAAAGTATCGGAAAGATTGCTTCCTGCATAACTATTTGTTTGACCATCACCCCATTCAATTGTATGTATTGAATTGTTATTAGTTCCTGTTGACTGTGTAGTGAAAGAAAATAGTGCCCCTGTTGTTAGAGCATCATTGCTACAATAGGTAAAATAGCTTTGATTATTGTATAAACTTAGATTCCAAAAATTACCATCAATTAATTGAATTTGAGGTATACTAGGATTGTAATTATTAACTTGTATTGTTACACTATAAAATGAGTTGCCATTTATTGTCAAAGTCGCTACGTATGTACCTGCTGTATTGTATGTTATTGTGTGTGGTCCATATTGAGTTGACGATTGAATATTTCCTCCGTTAAATTGCCAATTATATATTGTATTGTTGTCTGTATTCGTTGATGTATTTGTGAAAATTATCGATTGTGATTTGCATATGTTAATTATGCCATTTTCGGATTGAGGAATTGTTGTGAAATTAGCACTGAGGCTACTTGCAAAACCACAGGTACCTAAAATTAAAAATAGTATTAAAATCTTTGTTTTCAAGAGTAGTTGTGGTTTCATAAGCAATGGTTTTACTTAGTAAATTTATAAAAAAAAACACTATACAATTAGTATAGTGTCATTGTTTTTTTTAACATTATTTTACGATTTAGTTATATTTTTTTGTTTTTTTAAAAACGTAAAAAGATATTATGATTCCTGTTGCAAGTAATGGTAACATTACATTATCAATTGGGGCGTTAGGTGCATCAGCAGCGTCTCCACTACCTTCTTCTCCAAAACCAGGATCAAACTCGTCTTGAGCTATTGCTGCTGTAGATAGTATAAGAAAAAACAATAAACAGATTTTTTTCAGCATAGTTATAATAATTATTTTATTAATATTGATTTTGAAGATTGTAACACATTCTGATTATCATATATGTTTAGGAAATAAATACCTTGATTCAATTTTTGACTAAATGATATGTTTGTTAATTGATTATCAAATGTTATTTTTTTCGATTCAACAATTTGTCCTAAACAATTATATATTCTGTATTCATATATTTCTGAACTTGGTTGTTGGGTAGAAATATGAATACCTTGTTCAAATGTTGTTGGATTTGGATATATTACAAAATTATTTTCTTGGCTAAACGTTGAATTACTTAATGTATTTTGGAAAAGAATTTTAAATCTATTACCTGAACTCAATGCATCAGCAGTAACAACAAAATCATATTCAAAGACACTACCGTCTACAGAAAAAGGTGTTATAGTATTCAGAAATAAATCTTGTAATAAAGCTTGTCCGGTATAACTAAAATCTTCAGTAAAAATTTTCAATTTATAGTTTGAATTTTCAGTAGTTAGTGATAATCTAAGCATTAAAAAATCATTATTTTGAATTGGGGCTCTGTGTTCTGAAGATAAAGAGCGTGTATCCGTGTAGAATGCTAAAGTTTCACTAGGATTGCTGATTTTAGGAACATCGTTTGTGTCATATGCATTATTTCCTCCAGAATAAAACCCTGCTACAACAGCATCTTTTTTGTTCCAAATATTGTTTTCTTCCTTGTGTAAAGTTACTCTTAGTCGCTCTGAAGAGACTGTGTTTGCAACTCTATTGAAAACTATATTTGAGTTTGAAGTTGCTTTATGGGTTTCCTTTATTGTTAACGTAGATGTTCCAGACGAAGCTTTTACAAAGAAAGCTTCACCTGATTGCATTATGGTACTTTGGTTCGCCGGATTAGGGTCACTTCCAGGATTTCTTTTAGTTTCATAGTCACTGTATCCATTAACATCATCCCAAGTTACATAAGCACCAAATGATCCAAATGTTGGGTCGATAAACCATATTTTTTTTCCAATTCCACTGTTTGAGCCATCATTTAGAATTGTTTTAAAGTCTATCGGGCTTGCATACGGATTCCCTACAATAAAATAAGTAGTTGATGGAACGTTAGAGTATACAACATTTCCGGTAATTAAATTACCTATAGCTTTTAGGGTTGTTGTTGCTTGTGGATTATTTGGGTTTACATTTCCTTGGCCATCAGTGGCTTCTCCATAAGGGTGTGTTGCAAAAAGCAAAAAAGCTTTGTTTAATGAACTTGTAAATAGAGTTTCGGAAAAAGTATTTGTAATACTAGTCCATGTGCCTGTTGAGTTATTAAATCTTCTTAAATTATGACTTGAATTTGTAATTAATTGTAACCCATTACTAGAAGGATTGCCGTTAGGACCCCAAATATCCGTTCCATATCCGCTTATTGAAGAACCATTATTTTGCCAATTATAAAAAACTGTATTATTTGTAGCTCCTTTTACTGGCGCGGTTATTAATCTCCATTTTCTACCTTGATTTTGTAAAAATCGTTCAACATTAACATCTCCGTTAATTGTTGGATTTAAAGTTAATGCGGCAACCCGAGCTGTATTAGACGAATTAGATATTAAAGTGATTCTACCTCCAGTATTAAAGGTAACAGCAGCAGGAACATCAAAAAGAGTTCTTACTCGAACCTCACCAGTTCCTGTTAGGTTTGAAGTTGTATTTACAATAAGTTGATTTGGATAACAAACTGTGTTAATTTGAACTCCATTTGTTGAACTTAAAGTTAATGTTTCTAATTGTGTTGTGGTGTCTAATAATTCATTTCCAGCAACAATTAAACTAGAATTTTGAGCATATGTTACATTATAAGTTCCTCCAGTTGCCAAGGTAGGAGTGTCTTTAATGGAACCTCCGCTTCTTATAATAGTTGTGTTACTATTTATGTAAAATCCACCAATTAATTGTCCTTTTATTAGATACAAATTACCATTACCATTGATATTAAAACCACTACTGTAAACATCATATTCAGAATTGATTTTGATATCTCTATAATTAGTGTTAAAAACAGTCAGATTAGAACCGTTAGGTCTATACTCAACAGTACATCCACTAAACACCGGTTGTAACTGAGATAATTGTGTCCCACCTAATGGGTTTAATATAATTGGCTCTGTGTTTCTTAGGATAATTGTACCCTGTTTAACACCGAGATTACTGTTGTAAGCAGTACTACTTCCATTAGTTTCTTGAGTCATGATCATTTGACCATAAATAGTAATAACGCCAGAATCGTGTCTAAGAGTGGCTCTAT